>DNGT01000007.1 GCA_003486165.1 Desulfobacteraceae bacterium | reverse complement strand
AATTATCTCTCATACGAACTAACAGGTAAAACAAACGGAAAATCAAAAAAGGATGTGATTTTATGACTATTCAAATGCTTATAATGGTGGCCAGTGGCATTCTTGTGGGAATCGGTGCGGCGTTTACCGGATTGGGAGGCGGCTTTCTGTTGGTTCCAATACTTCTTTTCCTGGGGTACTCCGCACAAAAGGCGGTTGGAACGTCATTTCTCGCGATTCTCGTCATCTCAATATCTGCCTTGATTGCGCACAATAAGTTCGCAAATGTCGACTATAAAATCGGCTTCCTCCTTGGCATAGGAGGTATCATTGGCGCACAGGTTGGAGCAAGACTGGTTGAACATGTTTCTACTGCACATTTTAAGAAAATCTTCGCTCTTGTGCTTGTCGCTCTCGCAGTATACCTCTTCATAAAAAAATAGATAAAAAGGGTGAAACGGTTCGGATTGCTTTACCATATATCATACATATCAAAGAAACCGATTGACCCGACGACTCTTTCCTAATTTCAATCTTTACCAAAGTTTTACCTTTTCTTTAAGCCAATTTAAAAAACAATTGTTATTGTTATCCCAGAATTCATCGTCCCTTTAACGTAAAAATGGGACATACACCGAAACGCCGGTGGTGTGCTATCCCATTATTGGATGTCTTTTAATGAAAGTCCCACCGCTTAACATGGAAAGGAGTGTGAATTATGAAATCATTGAACTACCTGCGAGTTGTTATGATGGGACTTGCCCTGCTGGTCTTTGCATTCGATAGGGCAGATGCCGGAATGACTGAAAAATCAATGAAACAGGATGAAATGAAAAAAAACACGTGGCACTCTAAAGTCTCCCGTAGCAAACTTTAGAGTGTCCATTCCGATTTCGGTCTTCATTTTTACGTATCATGGGACGCATCCTTTTGATAGGGAACCTTAAGAATTGTTGCAGATACATCTGTCAATGTGCTAAAAAGAATTATCGGCGATAGTCATTCATTACTTGATACACCATTGCGATGCTTTAGATACTCGATATCAGGGTTTCAATTTAGGACTATTGAATCTTAGGGGGTCTGTATGAATATTTTGAAGGCTGTATGGCTGGCATTTCTTATGCCGTTTTTTGTCATGTCTTGTTCGGTCATTTCGCAACAGATCCGGAAAGAATCGATGGCGCCTGTTAACTTTAAAATACTTTTGCAGGAAACCAACAAATATATGGGAAATACCGTGATTCTGGGAGGCTACATACTGGAAACTCAGAATTTGGCTGACAGATCGTCTATTAAAGTCCTCCAAGCCCCCTTGGGATTCGGAGAGACTCCCAAATCCAGGGACGATTCAGAAGGGAGATTCATCATCTCGCACAAAGGCTTTTTAGATCCGGAGATTTACAGCAAAGACCGTAAAGTGACCGTAGCAGGCAAAATCATCGGCAAGGCAGTCGAAAAAATTGACCAATTTCCCCAATCCTATCTCAAGATCGAAAGTCGTGAAATTCACCTGTGGCCGAAAGAAGAAAATTATCCCATGTCCTACTACGACCCCTGGTATTACCCATATCCCTACTATTGGCACCCGTATCCCTACTATTGGCACCCGTATCCCTATTATCCTTAGCTGTTTTTAAACAGGCAAAATATTGAGGATCCCCGCAGCAAGCTTCGGGGAATGTGCTCGCTGTTGCAGTTCAAATCTCCCATATTAATTCATCCTGAGCGGCCTCTTTGAAACAGAATTTCCATTGCGCTCCAACCCCGATGAATCTGGATTTCCGCTATTCTCCAACAAACAGCGGGAAATTGAAGTCTCCCCGCCCTAAAAGGCGGGGGTTCTGCCTTACGGCGGTGCTTCGCACCCGGGTAAGAATCTTAGCTTATTTAATATAGTTCCTCTTGACCCCGTCCTAAAGGACGGGGCTTGAGAGGGGCATGCCGGTCAAATTTAGAGGTACTTAAACGAACATTACAACAGAACAAACCGGTTTTATTCATCTTATTGATTTGAGGGTGCACAATATGTAGTAATTTATCTTAATAGACTACAATATATTCTAATTCGATAGAATTATATATAAATTATATATAATTCTCCTTGACATAACAGAATCGAAAACCTTAGGATTAAAATGCCCAACATATCAAAAGAAATTGAAAATTCATCAGGATAAAGGTTATATTCCGGCATATTATTTCATATCAGACAAATTTAGTGCCTTAATTCATAAATACATTACCGTATTTATGAATACATGTAATTAGTTTTAAGGATACTGCGCGAAGGTTAACACCATGGGGAAAAAAAATCCCACGAACAACGTAGCTGAAAACAAAGCTGTATCAAGACACATTCTGGATAATTATCACAGCGTTCAATTTTCTTTAAATGATATGGGGCCGATTTACCTGTTCAAATTAAGAAACATTTCCTTAAGCGGGCCATGTATTCTGGTAAAGGAAGATTCCAGCGTCTTTAAACAACTTGAGGTCGGCGACATTTTACACATGGAATTCAATCCTCCAGAACTATCTATTCCCAACAAATTGTTGAAAACTCGGATCATTTCGAAAAATTCTCATGGTCTTTTCACGGGGCATTCTCTTGTCGGACTGTCCATCATTGAGGAAACAAATTTGCGGATGTAATTTCTCGAATATTTAAACAAATGGCTTTGGGGCATAAAATTTCAGATAAAACGAGCTGGCTGGAGTTAAATATATTCTCAACTCCTTTTCTTTTCAGATCCTCGAGTCGTTAAAACATATCTATAAATTTATTAAATTATGACAGTATTTAATAGAGATAACGGCGGCCGGCGTTTAGGGATTGATCGTCGACAATTTGCTTACACCATGCATATCCCTGAGCGTAGATCCGGCAAGGAAAGGAGAAGCGGGTTGGATAGGAGGCAAAAACCAAGAATATCAAACAACGAACGAACTTAAACAGTGTCTGTTCAGAAATGAGATATTTTTTTCAAGATCAAGGCATGCGAAAAACATAACCACAGGCATATATTTGATATTCCGAGGATTATTTTTTGA
>DNGT01000484.1 GCA_003486165.1 Desulfobacteraceae bacterium | reverse complement strand
GTTAATCGTCCTGAACAGATCCTCAACAGTTTTTTCAAACGAAGAACCGATGTGATCGAAATCTTTGGTGAATCTTATTTTGATATAATCCATTTTAAAGCTCCTAATTGTTAAAGCTTACAACACCCTAAACCGAGCGTTTCAAAATAGTGACAGGGCTATAAAAAGATTAGCGGTGTTTAATTTAAATAATAATATTTAACATTTCAGTCAGCGTTTGTAAAGGAAAGTTGTATAGACATAAATGTTAACACCTCCATTGATCGAAAACAAAATAATGAATCAATCTTCAATCATAAATTGTAAATTTATTACGTGCCGCCATACAGATCTTTGATTTTGGTCCTGTCTGGAGTACCGTCTTCAAGGGAGGGAAAATCGGATATGAATTCAACATACTGGGGTTTTTTATATCTGGCGATACGCTCGCCCACAAACTGAATCAATTCCTGAGCTTCTAGTTTTTCATTGGATTTCAATCGGCAAACTGCTTTTATTCCTTCTTTCCATTTGGGATCAGGAACGCCGAAAACAACGACCTTTTCAACAGCCGGGTGCTGAAGAATGATCTTTTCCACTTCAGCAGGATAGACATTTTCACCGCCTGGTTTGATCAGCTCCTTCTCGGCCTTTCTCCCAGCATACCAGAGAAACCCATCTTCGTCAAAACGGCCCAGATCTCCGGTGTGATGCCACCCTTCACGAAATGTATGAGCGGTTTCTTCGGGAAGATTCCAGTAGCCTTTAAATACCAATGGGCCTTTCATGGTAATTTCGCCAACCTCTCCGTTAGGAATCGGACGATCATAATCATCCACCAAACGGATTTCCCCAAGAGGAACCATTTTCCCGGCAGAACCCGGCCGGTCATTGTATTGCCCCATGGTCGCCAATCCTGTTGTTTCCGTTTGTCCGTAAATGGAATAAAACGTACCGCCGGTAACGTGTTGATACTTTTCAATGGTTTCCGGCGTATCCAGTCCCATGACGGCCCTGAGGCTTTTGATATCTTGACCTGTTTTTTCTTGTTGCTCAAGAATGGATGCAAGGATCGGTGAAAAATCAAAAAAGAGGGTCACTTTTTTCGTTTCAATGAGTTCAACCGCTTTTTCAACATCAAACTTGCTCATGTTTACGTTCAGGGCACCTGCAAGAAAACTGCTGATGACCATAAAAAGTCCGCCAACATGGAACAGGGGAAGAAAATTCAAATGAACATCTTTTTCAGTTAAATGAAAACAATGATTCAAGTGCAGGCCGGCGCATACAAGATTGCCGTGGCTTAACAGGGCGCCTCTGGGTTTCCCTTCTACAGCCGCCGTATGAATGATCACAAAACCATCATTGTTGGAGACATCTTCAGCTTCAAATTGTCCCGTGTTATTCATCAAATCATCAAACCCGTGAAAGCCGCCGCCTTGATCTTTGAACGTGTAATATGATTTCACTGAAGGAAGATCGGACTTCAACCCCTTGACGAGGTCTTGATACGCTGTATCTGCAAAGAGGGCATCAGGAAGACAATCCTTCAGGTTATATTTAATCTCTTCGGCTGAAAGCCGCCAGTTGATGGGCAATAGGATTGCGCCCAAGGCAGCTGCGGCGCCGTAAAGGAGGAAGTATTCAAGACTGTTTTTCGCCAGAATGCCGATTCGATCGCCTTTTTTAATACCGGTTGTTTGTAAACCAAAAGCAAGACGATCGATCATCTTTTTAACTTGTAAAAATGTCAGCGATTTGTCGCTGTCAACCTCGAGCCATGCGGATTGGCCACCAAAACATACGGCATTTCGGGCGATAAGATTATAGAACGTAAAATCGTATAATCCCATAGAAATCCCACCTCTCCGAACAGTATTTCGACCAAAACAGGGGTCAGGTGTCAGGGACCAGCCGACGGGCGCTTGTAACCCGTTATTTACAACTGATCCCTGAAACCTGTTCCCTAAACCTGTTTTTTGATTTATTCAGGAAATGTCGCCTTAAACGTCGCCACCTTGGTCAATCCGTCTGCCTGAAAAACAGCAGAACCACCTTTGACATGAACCGGAACCGAATATTCCGGAATTTCCGTCCACCATTTTTCGAGCTGGTCCCAAACATTGGTTCCTTTTTCTTTCAGCTGGAAGCCGCCGGTGACCAAAAGGCTAAGCAGAGACTGCCTTACATCAAAATGAGCATGCACTCTCACCTGATTTGTTTTTCCCGCAGGAATCCACATGGTATCCGTAGAGCTGACCGTGTTCAGATCAAACTCTTCAAAAGCAACGGTAAACTTTAAGCTTTCCATCTTTACCGGGTATCCATTTGGATTTTCGACATTAAAGATAAAAGCCAGATCAAGCGGTGCACCAACGTCATCCGGCTTTCCCTTGGTGGGTTCGACTTTCTTGGAAAAATACCAATATCCAAAAGCATGGGCGACTTCCATTGAATCGAGGGTAACCACCGGTGTTTTAAAATTCTCCTGTGTAGGTGCTGCTGGCGCTCCGGCACACCCCGCCAGCATGGCAGCAGCAACGAAAATACTTAAACACGTAAGTATAATTGATCTTTTATGCATTTTGTTCCTCCCTTATTCAATATAAAGGGTTAGGTAAGCCATCGTTTTCTTCGTTTATAGTGTTTTACATCCCGAAAACTCTTACGGCCTCCAACATCGGTAAGACCAAGGTAGAAATCCTTGATGTCCGGATTCTCTCGGAGCTTTTCGGCTGTGTCGTTCATGACAATGCGACCGTTCTCCATCACATAGGCATAGGGTGCAACATTAAGGGCAAGTTTGGCATTTTGTTCCACCAGCAGGATCGATATCTTCTCCTCCTGGTTAAGCTTTGTAATAATATTGAAGATTTCATGGATAAGAAGCGGTGCCAGACCCATGGAAGGCTCATCCAAAAGAATCAGTTTGGGGCTGGTCATTAGAGCACGTCCCACTACCGTCATCTGCTGTTCCCCGCCGCTGATAAATCCGGCGGTTTCATAGCGCTTTTCCTTAAGGCGCGGAAAGTAGTGGTATACCATATCCAGGCCGTCCTTTATGGATCTGCCGAACTTTCTCATATGAGCCCCCACCTTCAGGTTTTGCTCCACAGTGAGGTGTTCAAAAACCCGCCGGCCTTCAATGACTTGAACGACACCCATTTTGGCAATCTTTTCAGCGCCCATTTTATCGATGCGCTGATCCATGAACTCAATGGACCCATCGGTCACCTCTCCGTCTTCGTGTCGCAAAAGTCCTGAGATGGCCTTTAAGGTCGTACTTTTACCGGCTCCATTGGCACCCAAAAGGGCCACAATGGCACCCTTAGGCACCTCTATGGAGACACCTTTAATCACCAGAATGACCTCGTGATACTTGACCTCAATATTGTTGATCTTTAAGATCATTTCCTCATTAGACAAAGCCTTGAAACCTCCCTACCATCCGAGCCACTCATTGGCCCATTTTTCCGGCCAACGGCTTTTCAGATCGACTTTTTCAACGATTTGAAATTTGCCGTCTTTGACTTCATAGATGGGCACAACACCGCCCACACGATGATCCGTTGCCGTAAAGGTAACGGGTGCCGCACCCAGACCGATGTCAAAATCTTTCATGGTTTCAAAACCGTTTTTCAGAATGTTTTCACCGTTCAAGCCACCGGCTTTATCGGCACGTTTTAATGCTTCCCACAAGATGAGCACATCGCCCCATCCCTGAACGGTCCGGATAAGACGCTTTTCAGGAGGAATGCCCGGATTATATTTTTTGGCATACTCGACCACTTTATCCATCAACGGTACATTTTCACCGAAAAATGCACAAACTGCCGCTCCCATAACGCCTTCGGATGCCTTGCCTGCCAAT
>DNGT01000426.1 GCA_003486165.1 Desulfobacteraceae bacterium | reverse complement strand
TCGTGAATTTAAAAACGGCTTGGAATTATTAGGTATCTGGCTTTTTTGCAAGGTATCTTGAAAAATAGATGAAAAACGAGGATATCTGTAAGTTAGCGAATTGCGATATGGTGATCACACAAAACTCGAAGTTTTTGATTCCTGAAATAGCCATTCAAAACATGAAAATATCATCGCCATACCCACCCTTCAGGATTTTAGACCGGCATCTTTGAGTTTGCAGTACTCCATATGGGCACACACGTGGTCGGCAAATCCAACACCAGCTTCTTCGTAAAGACTGTATGCGGCATTGATTCCCACCTCTTTCAGAATTGGTATTTCATCCTCGTAACGAACTGACGCTGTGATCTGGCCTTGATAACCTCTCTGAGCCATCTGTCGGATTGCAAATATACTGGCTTTGGGATCCGGTAAGGCCATCATGACCAGATTAACCCGACTTTTTTCCGGTTCGACTCGCTCCCAGAAATCGCTATCCTCGGCATCACCGTAAACCACATTTCTCCCAAGTTTTTGATGTTGCTCCACCGTTTCAGCGCNNACAACCTCAGCATCGCCGGTCTCTATAGGTTTATCTTCAGGCAGACGCTTTGCGGTTTCGAAACTTTTCAGTCGGCCTGAAATACGCGCATAGATAATGTGGGAGGAAGAATTCAACGGGGCTGCCAAAATGAACGTTATCGAAAGTGCAACAGCGATGATAACCAGCCAGTCACTGCTAATCCAGCCCATGGTTACCCCAATAGACCCGACAATGAGACCAAACTCACTGTAATTGGCTAAGCTAAACGAAGCAAGCATCGATGTTCGAGCACGCAGCTTAAAGCGTGTGAGGATGCCGAAAAACAGCGCTGCTTTGAACGGTACGGCCAGCGCCAGCAAAAGCGCTATCACGAGGCCTGTGGACGTCGGAGAACCGGAGATGCCAATATTTAGAAAAAAAGCGACAAGAAAGAGATCTTTGAAGCTCAGCAACCTATCGGCAAGTTCACCCGCCTTGGGATGAGTAGCCAAGAGCATACCGAACACAAGCGCCCCCAGACCTCCTTTTAAATTGACCAGTTCGAAGCTGCTGTACCCGGCAGTGGTCATTAATATTCCAAACAACATCAGCAGTTCGCCATGACCACATCGGACCAAAAACCTGGCCAGCAGAGGCCTGATGATAAAAAGCGACGCTACGAGGACCGCTGCCCACGGTGAAGGGAAGTCTCCGGCAGAGACTGCTAAAAAGACAACCGCAATAATGTCCTGCATAATCAGGATACCGATTGCGGCAGTGCCATGGCGGGAGGGAGTCTCTTTCTTTTCTTCAAGCACTTTAACCGCAAAAACCGTGCTTGAAAAACTCAGGGCGAACGCGATCAATATTGCAGTTTGCCAGCTTAGAAGATGAAAGTAGGGCATACTTAACACACTAAGAATCCAGATCCCGGTTCCGAAGACAGCAACGGTGATAAACATGTGAATCGTTGCACCAGCCCATACTTCGGGCTTGGCGAGACTTTTCAACTTTAGTTTTAGGCCGATGGAAAATAGAAGCAGTGTTACACCTGCATCAGCAATCTTTTCAAGAGTTTCGCTTCCCTCAAATCCGAAACTATTAAGGACAAATCCAGCGATTAAGTATCCCACAAGAGGCGGCAGGCCGATCCTGCTGGAAGCAGCTCCGAAGACAAATGCGGCAACAATCCACAATGGATCCATATTTGGAAAGTCTCCTTAAACAAACTATTCTAAAAATGCGAAATGATTTTATATTACTATCCGGAAACGCCATTATTCCAAGCTTTCAAATTATGGCACAAAGAAACACTTGAATCAATTATTACGCTCTAACACCAGATTACTATATGGTGCAGTTATAACTTTGAATTCGAAGCGATTAGTTATGGATCCCGGTTTTAGATCTCCAACATATTAAAGAGTCTTTTAACTGCAATCCAGACCTACGCAAAAAATTCAGCAATACCGAAACTGTCCATAACTCTATCCCATGATAGCACAGACGTCAGAAATAACGCAGGTTTTTAGATAGATAATATTTTTATGTTTTGGATTGGTACCATCATGGATATATCATAGGATTGGACAGACTGTCTCTGGTTAAAAAGCTTGCATCATAAAAGATCCCATACAGGCCTCGCACAACCAACCACTCATCCCATGGTTCTTGCGGTGAAAAGAGATTCTTATTCGACCTTAAGTTCTCTGATTTTTCTGTGATAACNNCTTAGATCAGAAAACGAGATATCAAAAATGACCCTTTCTTGATATTTACATTTCAAATTTGATATCCGTTAATTTTTAGTTTAAAATTCATTTAAAAAATAATGCTGCCGGAAAGAAGGATCAGTATTAATGCTGAATGCAGATATGTTTTTTATGATTATTGCCGTCGTTGTTCCTTTAGTGGAATTTCTTGGTATCATTGCTGCTATTCACGCGGTGATGAATGCCAGGACATCCCAGGGCGCTATTGCCTGGGGGATCTCACTGGTAACCTTTCCATGGCTGGCACTGATTTTTTATGCCATCTTCGGACGTAACAAATTTAGAGGCTATGTTTTACTCCGTAGTTCGAAGGATAACGCCATTCAGCATGTTATCGATAAATGCAGGGCGGAGGCCGTTGAAAAGAAATTGATCCGAGAAGAATCCTCGACATCTGAAATGGCCCTAACCCGATTGGCCGATTCGCCGATAACAAGTTTTAATAAAAGCCAGTTGCTTGTGAATGGCGTGGAAACTTTTCGCGCCATTTTTGAAGGTATTGAGTCCGCTAAAGAATATATTCTGGTACAATTTTATATTATTAAGGATGACGAGCTCGGCAGGAAACTAAAAGCCAGATTGATTCGAAAAGCCAGAGAAAAAGTCAAAGTCTATTTCCTCTATGATGAAATTGGCAGCTATCAACTGCCTGGGGACTACATAGAGGAGATGCAGGACGAGGGAATCGTAACTTCTGCATTCCACACAACCAAAGGTAAGGCTAACCACTTTCAGCTTAACTTTCGGAACCACCGTAAAATAGTAATCGTGGACGGTAAAAGTGCCTATGTGGGTGGGCATAATGTGGGTGACGAGTATGTATCGAAGCACCCTAAATTTGGCGTTTGGCGGGATACCCATGTTAAAGTAGAAGGACCGGTTGTAAAATTGGTGCAGTATTGTTTTATCCAGGACTGGTATTGGGCAACGTCCCATATTCCCGATTTGAGTTGGGAATTGCAGCAGGCAGAGAACGGAGTTGAAGACGCCCTGATCGTTGCTTCAGGACCTGCCGACTCCCTGGAAACATGCAGTCTCATGTTCGTCCAAGCGATCCATACGGCCAAGGAACGTATTTGGATCGCTAGTCCCTATTTTGTTCCAGACGGGCAAGTTCTAAGTGCGCTGAAACTGGCGGCATTAAGGGGTGTTGACGTGCGCATCCTAATTCCGGAAAAACCGGATCATCGGACCGTTTACTTGGCATCATTTTCCTATTATGAGAATACACTTCCCATTGGCATCAAACTCTACCGTTATACAGATGGATTTATGCATCAGAAAGTTTTTCTAGTGGATTCGGACTGCGCTGCTGTGGGTACCGCCAATTTAGACAATCGATCTTTTCGTTTGAATTTTGAACTCACACTTTTGAATTACGATTTGTCTTTTATTAAAAAGATCGAAGATATGCTAAATGATGATTTTTCTCGCAGCCGTTCGGTCGAGCTGACAGATTATACCAAGCGATCGTTTTTCTTTAAACTGGCCGTTCGTTCGGCAAGATTATTGGCGCCGATATTGTAGAATTGTAGAACGGTTTAAATAGGTATCTAAAAAAGGATCAAAGTACAGATCACTTATGGTGAGTACAGGATTCTTGAATGTTTT
>DNGT01000257.1 GCA_003486165.1 Desulfobacteraceae bacterium | reverse complement strand
CGGCCGGCACATCAACATTGAACTTCTGACCCTTTCCGAAGTGACTTCCATCGAGGGCGAGGAAGGTAACTTCTCCGTCTTAGTAAAAAAATCCCCACGCTATGTAGACATGGAAAAATGTATCGCCTGCGGTGCATGTGAAGAAAAATGTCCCGCCAAGACAGCTGATGAGTTCAACGAGGGGTTGTCCAAAAGAAAAGCGATTTATGTGCCTTATCCCCAGGCGGTTCCGTTGAAATATGTCATTGATGCGGACAGGTGTATCTATTTCAGGGAGAAAACAAAAGGCAAATGCAAAGCATGTGAAAAATTCTGTCCCACTGAAGCCATCAAATTTGATGATAAAGAGGCGTCGGTAACCCTCAACGTCGGATCGGTGATCGTGACGTCGGGCTTTAAACCTTTTGATCCGTCAAACTTTGACAATTATCAATACGCCAAATTCCCCAATGTTGTTACCAGTTTGGAATTTGAGAGGATTCTGGCTGCCGGGGGCCCGACGACCGGTCATGTTTTGAGACCTTCGGACAATCTAGAGCCTGCAAAAATCGCCTGGCTCCAGTGTATCGGTTCCCGTGATTTGAATCGCTGCGATAACGAATACTGTTCATCGGTTTGCTGCATGTATGCACTCAAAGAGGCTATCATCGCCAAGGAGCATATCGGCAACGCCTTTGAACCGACGATATTTTTTATCGATGTTCGTACCCATGGTAAAGATTTCGAAAAGTATTACGAACGGGCCAAGGCCGAAGGGGTTCGATGCATCCGTTCAAGGGTTCATACCATCACCGAAGCCGACGAAACCGGAACGCTCGCCCTAAGTTATGTGAGCGACTCCGGAGAAATAATCGATGAAAATTTTGACATGGCGGTGTTGTCTGTGGGTATGGAGCCTTCCGATTCCGCAATTGACCTGGCGGAAAAAATGGGAGTTGAAATCAACGGTTATAATTTCATCCAGACAGGCGATACCGCACCCGTTGCGACGTCAAGACCGGGAATTTATGTGGCCGGTGCCATTCAGGGAGTCAAAGACATCCCGGAATCTGTTATGCAGGCCAGTGCGGCAGCATGCAGAGCCGGTGTTAATCTGGCATCAGCTCGCGGCTCACAGGTAAAGGAAAAAGAATTCCCGAAAGAGGGAGATGTGGCCGATGAAGATCCGCGTATCGGGGTCTTTGTATGCAATTGCGGGGTCAACATTGGCGGCATTGCCGATGTCCCGGCTATCGCCGAATATGCGAAAAGCTTGCCCAACGTCTCTTATGTAGAAGAGAACCTGTTTACCTGCAGTCAGGATTCTCAGGATAAAATGGTCGAGGTCATCAAAGAGCAAAAATTGAACCGCATTGTTGTGGCAGCCTGTACACCTCGAACCCATGAACCGTTATTCCAGGAGACCTTGCGTAACGCAGGCCTAAATTCATACCTGTTTGACATGGCCAATATTAGAAACCAGTGCACGTGGGTTCACTCCGGAGATAAGGAAACCGCTACGGAAAAATCCAAGGATCTGGTTCGGATGGCAATAAAAAGAGCGTCTTTACTGGAGCCGATCCCGGCTGTTTCTGTGGAAATTGAAAAATCAGCCCTTGTGATCGGGGGTGGTGTTGCCGGCATGACAGCGGCGCTGAGCCTGGCCGACCAGGGATTTCCGGCAACGATCGTGGAAAAATCGTCTGAGCTTGGCGGTGCTGCAAGGGATCTAAAAAAGACCTGGCGAGGCCAGGATGTTGTGAATTATCTTGCCGGCCTCATTGATCAAGTCAAACAGCATCCTGACATTGATGTGATGACCGATTCCCAGGTGGTAGATGCATCCGGATTTGTAGGCAATTTTGAGACCCGGGTGGCCAATGGAAAAGATACGAAGACGGTGAAGCACGGGGTGACAATTGTTGCAACCGGAGGAACGGCAGCCGATACGAATGAATACCTTTACGGTCAAAATCCGAGGGTGATGCGCTGGCATGATTTGGAACACGATCCCGAAAAAATAAAGGATGCCGAAAGTGTGGTATTCATCCAGTGCGTGGGATCAAGAGATGATAATCGGCCCTATTGTTCTCGGATTTGCTGTACGTCATCCATATTACAGGCCATTTCCATAAAAGAAGAGAACCCGGAAACCGATGTTTTTATACTGTATAGAGATATTCGAACATACGGTGAAAGGGAGGCGCTATACAAAAAGGCAAGAGAAAAAGGGGTCATATTTGTCCGATACTCCCTTGACAACAAGCCCAAAGTAATCGAAGTCGACAATGGGCTTGAGGTTGATGTGTTTGACCCTGTTTTGCAAAGGAATTTAAAGATTAAGGCAGACATCGTCAATCTTGCGACGGCGATCGAACCGGCTGAGAATACTGCAATTTCAGAATTCTATAAAATTCCGCTCAATGCAGAAAAATTTTTTATGGAGGCTCACGCCAAGTTACGGCCGGTGGATTTTGCCACTGACGGTATTTTCCTTTGCGGGCTGGCCCACTATCCGAAGGCGATCGACGAAAGCATCGCCCAGGCCATGGCGGCTGCCAGCCGGGCAACGACCATTCTGGCAAAAGATTCCGTTCAGATTTCGCCGCTGGTATCCCAGATCGATGCCGAGAAATGTATCGGATGCGGGCTTTGCGCGGAAGTCTGTGCATTTGCTGCCATCGAGTTGGAAGAGATTGAAGGAAAAGGTTATCGCGCAAAAAATATATCGGCGTCTTGCAAGGGGTGTGGGCTTTGTGCATCGTCGTGTCCGCAAAGAGCCATCGATATGCTCCATTTCCGGGATGCACAAATTGTCGCTTCCATTTGTGCTGCGGTTTAAATGGTTAAATCGTTAAATCGTCGAATGGTGAAATAGATAATAAATTAAGGAATAACGACTTAGAAAATAAATGACGCAGCAGTTAGACTAAATAGTGTTCATCCATAAATGAGGATTTTTGTTCAANNTCAAGGCATGCGAAAAAAATAATCAGAGACATATGTTTAATATTTCGAGGATTATTTTTCGAGCATAACGCAGAGATTGGGCAAAAAAACCATTTAGGGATAGACACTAACTAAAGGTGATACAATGGAAAATTTTGAACCTAAAATCGTTGCTTTTTTGTGCAACTGGTGTGCCTATGCCGGAGCTGATCTGGCCGGCGTTTCACGCTTGCAGTATCCCCCCAGTATCCGAACCGTACGTGTGATGTGTTCGGGAAGAGTCGATCCGCTGTTCGTGCTGGAAGCATTTAAGGATGGATGTGACGGCGTGCTGGTGGCCGGCTGACATTTCGGTGATTGCCATTACCTGGAAGGTAATGTACAGGCCGAAAAAAAGATCCGTTTAACCCAAAAATTGTTTGATATTGCCGGTATCGGTAAAGATCGAGTTCACCTGGCGTGGGTGTCGTCCGCCGAAGCCCAACGATTTGTGGAGGTCGTTACCACGGCTACCGAATCCGTCAAAACCTTGGGGAAATTTGATCCGAAAGCATTTAGCTTTGAACTGGCCGCAGCAGAGATGACCCTTGCCGGAGAAACATTGAGATGGATGGTGGGAAAAGAAGTCAAAATTACCACACATGGCGATGTATACGGACGCAAATGGGATACCGCGAGTTTTGAAACCATTCTCGATGCGGTGCTTGAAAGAGAATATCAGAAAAACCTGATTTATCAAGCTGTGAAAGAAGGGTATACTTCCGTCAGAGATATCAACGAAAAGATCGGGCTTGATCTTAAGAGAATTTCTTAC
>DNGT01000017.1 GCA_003486165.1 Desulfobacteraceae bacterium | reverse complement strand
AAGGTAATAGACGTGAATCTTCTCCTTCCCTCGGGGTGTTTCCCGGTCCAGCATGTTGATCAGCTTCGTAATTTTTATCGTTTCCACCTCGCTGGCCATGAAGATAATCGTATTGGTCCTTTCATCGGCCACAAACTTGGTGTCCGATAACGCGCTTTGTGCTCTAGATCTTTTTTTTTCCTGAAAGATAGAATCAAGGATCTTGACAAATTTTGAAGCTTCAGCAAACTCGAGCGGAATGACCGAAAGCTCCTGCCCCATGCCGGAAACATCAATGGCATTCAGGATTCGAAGCAATCGTTTTATGTTCGAATATACGTCTGTTATGATCAGCATGTTTGTCGGCGGGTAATCCAGGATCACGCTGCTTTTGGACACCAGTGGAACGAACAGCCTTTTTATTTCAGATGGATCGGCGAATTTTAAGGGTATTAATTGGGTGACCACCCGATCTTCCGGAGAAGCAGCCTCTTGTTTAAGCCATGTTTCAATATTTTTTGATCGTGCATCAGGAGATGGAACGATTTTAGTCACTTCTCCGGACTTTATGGTGGTATAACCATGAACTTCCAGAACGGATTCAAAGACTTTATAAGCGTCTTTAACAGAAACTTTATTGGGTGAAATTATCGTTACTTTTCCTTTTACACGATCATCAACAACAAAGTTCGTTGACGTCAATTCGCTGAAAAATTTAATAAAAATATTAATATCCACATTGTTGAAATCTATTGAGATAAAGCGTTCAGAGTCCTGTTCCTCTTGTGTTGCTTGGTTATCTTCTGATGATTTGGCGGTTTTTTCAACAGTTTCGGCCTTAACACCAATCGGCAGATTTAACGTCAATATCAGCACAAAAAGGGCAAGTATGTATTTGATAATTTTTGAACTGCGATTCTTTGATTTCATGATCAATGATTTAACAGTATTAAAATTCGATATCCTTATCATCCACACCTTTGAACATATACCATCCATCCTATAATTATTTCCTTATTTCTAATAATTCTCCAAGTTCCTTATTCTATTTCGTTTTCAACACGTATCTTGTTTTTATATTGAGACTTAAGCAGAAACCATGCCAATTTCTGCAAATAGTCATATGTCCAATAATTTTAAATAGATAAATTTTAAAAATATTAATTCTTTTAAATATTATGAAAATATTTACCAAATTTTTGTGAAATTTATTTCATGTGTAAAAAATTTCTTTGGGAAAGTATGGTGCTTCAGAGATGAACACCACTTAAAATATTTATCAAAGCCCATGAAAATAAATGTGTTAAGAGAAATAGCCTCAGAAATCATTCTTTCCTTTTGAAATTATTAAATTCGGTTTTCATTTTGAATCCCCTGTCAACCCGCTTTTTATCTTGCCGTACCTGCCGATGATGCTGATCGTCTTTTATAAGTCTGTCGAGAAAGAAGATTGACATTGCCACAATGTAGCAGTATAATAAGTACGTATTTTAAAAATGACCCTATTTGAAAAGGTAACGTGACCGGCTGTGGTTTATTCCCATTTGTCATGGCGGGGTCGAAATCCCTTGATCAAAAAATTCAAAAGAGGAATAAGCAGGGTTCTTCTCATTGAATGACGTAAAGAGGAACGCATATTGAACGACCAGCATACCATTTTGGTGGTAGACGATGAACTACCTATTATAGAAGTTCTGGAAAACCGTCTTACTTTGGAAAACTTCAGGGTGTTAACTGCCACCAGAGTTATAGAAGCCCTTGAAATTCTAAATAATCGGGAAGTTGATCTTGTGATTTCGGATATGAAAATGCCCCATTTGGGAGGAATGGACCTGCTCAGAGAAATCAGTGTACAGAAGCCGGGACTTCCCGTGATTTTTATGACAGCCTACGCTACTATTCCTGATACCGTCCATGCGATAAAATCCGGTGCCACAGACTATATTACCAAGCCTTTCAATGGCAATGATCTCATTAAAAAGGTAAATGAAATTCTGAACACAGCTTTTTACCCAACAGGGCTGAAAAAAACCTCTCGCTTGAACGAAGCCGTGTTTGGTGGCGAGTCGAGTTCCATGAAATCCCTTTATAAACTTGTTAAGCGAATTATACCCAGTGATATCAGTGTATTGATTATGGGTGAGAGCGGCGTTGGCAAGGAACTCATTGCCCGTCTGATTCATAAACGAGGTCCCCGCAACAAATATCCATTGGTCGTTGTTGATTGCGGATCAACCCCTGAAGGGCTTTTGGAAACCGAACTTTTCGGGCATGTTCGAGGCGCCTTTACCCATGCAATACGTGACAAAAAAGGTTTGATCGAAGCTGCGGACGGAAGTACGTTGTTTTTGGACGAAATCGGTAATATTTCTATGGGCATGCAGGCCCGCCTTCTCCGATTTTTAGAAGAACGAAAGATACGCAAAGTCGGTGAAATAGATGAGGTAGCAGTGGATTGTCGTATTATCTCGGCCACGAATTTGGATTTAGTGGCGGAAGTTGAAGCCGGGCGATTCAGAGAGGACCTCTATTATCGACTGCAGGTCGTCACGCTTAAGGTTCCCCCTCTCCGGGAAAGAAAAGAAGACATTCCCCTCCTTGCTCAGCGATTCGTGGCACAGTTTTGCAATACCAAGGGATGCCCTCCAATGACACTTCCTGAAGAAACCATTGAATGGTTATGCAGTTATCCTTGGCCAGGGAATGTTCGGGAACTTAAAAATGCTCTGAAAGGCGCTGTAACACTTTGTGATAAGGATACCCTGCATCCCAGTGATATCAAACTCACAGGGTTTCTTGAGACATCCCGCCTGTCCCGATCGGTAAACGACTCACTTTCTTTGGAAAAGAACGAACGAGACCTTATCATTAGCGCGCTTGATAGGGCCGGATGGGTTCAGAAGGATGCCGCCCAGTTACTGGGAATCAGCCGGAGAGTTATTTATTACAAGATCAAAAAGTATGGCATCGATCCCCCCATGAAAAAATCCGGGTCGAAAAGAGTTCCAAAAAATTCATATCAATAACATCCTGAAACAAAGTCAGGCCCTCCCAACAAGTGTCCATCCAGAAATAAGGTGTTTTGCCCAAGATCGAGGCATGCGAGAAAATTAACCACAGGCATACAGTTGATATTCCGAGGATTATTTTTCGAGCATAACCAAGAGATCGGGCAAAATAACTATTTAAGGATGGACACGAACTATTCCACATTCTCTGATGCAACCCCCTTTCCCCTGCTTCAACTCACATATCCAATCCGATCGATTACATTTTTGAACATGAAAGTACAAATTCGTAACACATTGTACCCTTTTCCCCAATATAGAATCACCGTTTATTTGAATTATTCCTTTATTTTCCAATATCTTATGCTCTAATAAAAATAGTGGCACATGTCTTGCTAAGCTGTGGTGGGCTCTATGTGATGTTAAAGTTCGCTGCAACTTCCTGCCTGAATCTTGCATGAGCCAAATCAAACAGATTTATGGAGAAAACCATGAGAAAAATTCTCAGAATCTTTATAGTTATATTTTTAACCATGCCAACCGTAAATTCCGGTGTCGCTCTTGCTCAACCAGCCTATCAGCCGTCCTTTGATCAAACATACCCTGGTTCGAGTTTAACGGGTGACTGCGTCGTTTGCCACAGCGGTCAATGGAGTCTCAGCTCCTATGGTTCAGATTGGAAAGATTGGGGGAAGGATTACATGGCTATTGAAAATCTGGACTCAGATAACGATGGTTTCATCAATATTGATGAAATTGTTGCCGGAACCTATCCGGGGGATCGATTCAGTATGCCGGCCCCCACAAATCATGCTCCCACGGCGAATGCCGGTCCCGCCCGAACGGTTTCTGTGAACAGTACGGTGCTATTGGACGGCAGTGGTTCCACAGACTCAGATCAAGACACCTTGACCTACAACTGGACGCTGACCTCCATTCCAACGGGAAGCCGTGCGACGCTCTCTGACGCTGCAGCCGTCAGACCGACGTTTTATGTTGATTTGTCCGGGACATATGAAGTGGAGTTGATTGTCAACGACGGTACAGTGGACAGTATTCCGGATATCGTCACCATTTTCGCGCAAAACTCTGCCCCATCAGCCGATGCCGGTGACGATCAAAACGTTGGTGTGGGTGATATTGTCACGCTTGACGGTTCCAATTCAACGGATCCTGATGACGGTATTGCCGCTTACCTCTGGGCTCAAACCGGTGGTACCGGCGTAAACTTGTCAAATCCTTCAACGGCCACACCGACTTTCACCGCACCTGGTGTAGGGCCGGGCGGAGAGTCGCTGACCTTTCAGTTAACCGTAACCGATACCGGTGGTTTGAATTCCACCGATTCCTGCATTGTCAATGTGATCGTTGGGAACCAGCCGCCCACGGCCGACGCCGGCCCTGATCAAACAGTGGCCGAGGGCATTACTGTTACGCTGGACGGTTCCGATTCAACGGATCCTGACGACGGCATCGGCTCTTACCAGTGGAC
>DNGT01000259.1 GCA_003486165.1 Desulfobacteraceae bacterium | reverse complement strand
TTTTTGATAAAAGGAATATCACAGGCTACGAAAAAAGCATACGGAGTGGTAATATAAAAAAGACCTGTGTGTATTCCTGTTAAGGAGCTGCGAATAGGGAAAATGTCAGTTACTATATCAAAATCCCATTCCATATATTGTAACGGATCATTGGTCACCAAAATAATTTTGTCAAACAGGATAGTGAAGACCTCATAGATACGGTCAAGAATACGTTTTCCGCCAATGCGCACCAATGCCTTGTTCTTGCCGGAGAAACGGGAATTTTTTCCACCGGCCAATATCACACCTGTAAACTTGTTTTTCATTATTTTATACAATAGGAAAATTATAACTCAAAATCAAGACCATTTCCAAAAGCTTCGCTATATCTGTTATAATAAAATGTTATATTAATCTTGATCTTACAGTTGTGCATGATATAGAAATTGAAACTGTTTTCTGTGTGTAAACCTTAAGTTGTGCCCGGTATTGATTTGGGGATGGATACAGATTAATATCGAGATTGAGAAATACCTTTCCGGAATTATACTGTTGTCTCCGGAGCATATTCATTTTAGCGATAATATCGGAGTAACGCAATGAACAAAAATAATATAATTTTAGATGCAACGGATATAAACCGTAAACTGACCAGGATGACCCATGAGATCCTTGAAGTTCACAAGGGCGTTGATAATTTAGCCTTGATTGGAATTCAAACCCGGGGGGTATTTCTGGCAGAACGTATTAAGTCCCGGATCAATGATATCGAAAGGATTGAGATTCCATGCGGTATGATGGACATTACACTTTACAGAGATGATTGGACCCGAATCAGTTCCCATCCCGTTGTAAAGACGACGGACATTTCTTTCTCAGTGGATAAAAGACAGATTATTTTGGTTGATGATGTGTTATTTACCGGTCGGACAATTCGTGCAGCCATGGATGCTGTCATAGATTTTGGACGACCCGATCGCATTGAACTTGCCGTTCTGGTNNGAAACAAGACGATCGGAAACCGTGAATGTATTGCTTAAGGAAAATGATGGAGAGGATAAGGTTGTCATTGAGTAATAGAGGATAACATGGGCATCAAAAAACACAAAGCAGGCGCGCCGAGAAAAGTTAGCATCGGTATTGTTACCGTTTCGAGCACCCGCTCGCTGGAGGATGATAAAAGTGGCCGGTGGATCAGCAAAAGAGCTAAGAAGGAGGGACATGACGTTGTCCTACATCGGGTTGTTCCTGATGATGCAGAGGCCATCGCCGAAATAATTCATAAGATTGTCAACGATGGTGATGCCCAGGTTGTCCTGCTGACCGGCGGTACAGGCATCAGCAGCAAAGATGTAACCATTGAAGCCGTCCGTCCGTTTTTGACAAAAGAGCTTACAGCTTTTGGTCCCCTTTTTGCCCAGCTAAGTTTTGAACAGATTGATTCCGCCGCTCTTTTATCCCGTGCAACGGCCGGTCTGATCGGAGAAACCGTTCTTTTTTGCATTCCCGGCAGTCTCAAGGCCTGTAAACTTGCCTGCAAATCCCTAATTTTTCCTGAGCTTGGGCATCTGCTTAAGCATGTTCAGGAAAACTAAAGTTAACGGTTTCGTAAAAAGTCCAACTTCTGCGTTGTGCTGCATTTCGAAATCATTCAACATATGATAAGTACTTCTCATAATTGCAAAAATTGAACGCCTTGAATTTGAACTTTTTACGAAACTGTCAAAATCAGCACTCCTCGCTTAGTGACCATATTATATATCTTTTATCTTAATAGTTTGGTCCTTTGAACAAATCGACTTTAAAGGAGCTTCCGGTGTGATTAAATTTTTGACTGGAAGCTGTCTGAGTGGATTAGGGATCGTTTTGAAAGAGCCACAGGAGATTTAAATTTATTGATGAAATCCATTATTAAAGCAGAGATCTTTATTAATAGCCCGGACAGGTTCTTTCATTACGAGACCTTATCCACGAGTTCTTTCAGCAAAAATTTAATCACACCGGAAGCGGAAATGTTTAAAAAGCTAAATGGTTACCTTTTTTCAATGATGTCCAAAAAGCTGCATCCATTTTTGAAAACGTATGACCTTTTCAGAACCATACTTTCGAAGCGTGTTTAGGATATCTTCCAATGATTTTTCACAGCTATCCATTTCGCCGTTTTTGGAAAAAAATTTGTCAGCAAAACAGATGATCTGTTCTTCTATGGATATTGGAACCATATCCCGTTGGGGCAATGGAAGATTNNAGGTAGCCATGACAGACGTATGGATGTTTTCCTGAACATCCAAGTTCAGGGGTGTTGGTTTCAAAAATACCAACATCATGCAGCATGGCGGCTTCTTTTATAAAATTAAGATTCGGTTTAAGATGGGGGACCCTTTTGGCAACATCAATGGCTTTATTTGCCACCTGCTGCCCATGTTTTACGAGAATTTGAAAGGATTCGGCGCCGGGTTCATAAAATTCGGCTATAATTTCAAGTGGGTTCATAAGTTAGATTTGCATGTCATGTGTCATTGGTTGCTTTTTAAATACAATCATCAATGGGAAATTGGAAATATGAGGCCTTTGAAAAATGATTAATTTTGTTCGAGACCAAGGAAGGCGAAAATTTTAACCACGGACATCCATTTAGTATTTTGAGGATTAAAATTATCACCTGACGCTGGGATTGGATAAAAGGGAACGTTTTTCAAAGGCCTCCTATGATTTTTCTGATAGTAGTACCTCTTCAATAAACGGATCCAGATTGCCGTCAAGAACACTGTTGATATTGCCAACTTCCATATTAATACGGTGATCTTTAACCATTTGATAAGGGTGCATGACATAAGACCGGATTTGGCTTCCCCAGGCAATTTCATCTTTGCTATCATGAATTTCCTGGTGCTTTTCATCCTGTTTCTGTTTTTCAAGCTTATGCAACCTGGCTTTTAAGACTTTCATGGCCAAGTCTTTATTTCTATGCTGCGATTTTTCTTGTTGACACTGAACAGTAATACCACTGGGAAGATGCGTGATGCGGACGGCGCTGCTTGTTTTGTTGACATGCTGTCCGCCGGCACCGCTGGCCCTGTAAACATCAATACGCAGATCCTTATCTTCGATATTGACCACGATTTCATTGTCCAGTTCAGGATAAACAAATACAGAGGCAAATGAGGTATGCCTTTTACCACTGGCATTAAACGGAGAAATTCTGACCAGACGATGCACTCCGGTTTCTGTCTTTAAGTACCCGTAAGCATAATTCCCGGATACGGTAAACGTAACGCTTTTTATCCCTGCTTCTTCACCAGGCTGAAAATCGACGATATTGATTTTAAATCCTCTTCGATCAACCCATCGCATATACATTCTAAAAAGCATTTCAGCCCAGTCTTGAGCTTCAGTTCCCCCAGCTCCAGCATTAATGGATACGATGGAGTTGTTCGGGTCGTCTTCTCCATCCAGCGTAAGATCAATGGAAAATTTTTTTATCCTTTTTTCTAACTGTTTCAGCTGACGGGAGGCTTCATCAATGGTATCTGTGTCCGATTCCTCAACGCCGAGTTCAAACAGTATCTCGTTCTCTTCCAAATCTCTGTTAAGGTCATGAAACCTGCTGATGACATTCGAAATCACCGTTCGCTCTTTTAATATTGTTTTGCCGGATTCGGGGTCGTCCCAGAAGTTTTTTCCGGCAATCTTATTTTCGATTTCCTTAAGCCGTTTTTCCTTTTCGGGCAGGTCAAAGATAGTCCTTGATCTTTTCTAATTTTACAAATAACGCTTTTATATTTTCTTTAATTTCTATGGCCATATGTTGCCTCCTTCTTTATCAGATGTTTTGTTTATCTCATTGGTTTCGATTTAATCGATCCGATTTTAGACATCAATTATAATACGATTTTTGGTATGTTTCAATACTCCTTGCAATTAATATTAAAAAGATAATTTGCGAAACTTGAGTAGCCGAAGTAACATAAAAAACACAGACAACCCTAAACATGCCATTGCAAACACATCTCCAAACCTTGAATACAGGGTTTCAACCTGAAGCATGGGAACTTTTTGGGTGATTACGGCATTTCTAAAAATCTGGGTGGTTTCAATGACACGACCGGAAGGATCAATAAATCCACTGATACCGGTATTTGCAGCACGGACAAGGGATCGCCGACTTTCAACAGCCCTGAAAACAGACATGGAAAAATGNNCAGATGAGTATTCCGATACTGGATTTTTGCCATCTTATGGTTTGGCCTTTTTTACCGGTATCAAAATCTCCCACACTTTCCACCATTTTGCTCACAAACGGAAGCCATTTTTTCATGGGAACGTATTCCCCAAAAGGTACAAGATGGGTTTTGTCATACCTTCCGTTGACATTTCCGGCAGCGTCAATCAAAAAGGCGCTGTTATAATATTCAATCTTGTTGTTTTTCAGTGTAAAAGCAGGGCTGCCGATTAAAAAATCCGTTCCAATCTCATGAACTCCCGTAAGAACCAGTTTAGAGAGTTCAGAGTCATGCATGAAGTAAAAAGGTGTTGCCGTTTCCGGCCAAACGACAAGATCCGGTTGAAGGTCTTTTGAAAGAGATGAAAGATGAATATATTTCATTGTTGACGACTTTTGAAAAGCAGGGTCCCATTTTTCTGCCTGGTCAATATTACCTTGGACAATGGTAACTTTGGACGATGGAGCCATTCCAGCCAGTTCATGGATATTATGTATTCTCCATTTTCCATAAATGAATACAGCACCAAGAATCACAACAAGAGCAGCTATCGCTCCGGCAGCCAGTTTTATCTGAACTTTTTTTTCTTGCCAGTTTTTGTCCATCAGGCAAAGGTAAATCAGAAAAGCGACTGCATTACTTAAGACAATAGCAAAAGAAACCCCGTATACACCGAATAAATCTGAAATTTGTATGATATACGGCATGTTGAACTGTGTATATCCCACGAGTTCCCACGGAAAACCAGTGAAAAGAAATGAACGAAAATATTCTAATGAAACCCATAATAATGGTGGTATAAATAAAAGAGACATCGGGTTTGAGCACAGGCGGGTGACTGCCATTGAAAATAATGCGATGTAAAGCGCCAAATAGAATGATAAAAGAAAAAGGATGGGTATGCTAACGTAAAAGGGAAGATGACCATATGCTGACATGGTATGTGCCAGCCAGTAAACCAGCGATAAATAATGGACAAGGCCGGCGAACAGACCTATATAAAAACTATTTTTAAGGGAAAGATTTCTCAATGCAACAAATAAGGGAATGAAGGCGAACCAGGCCAACCAGGAAATGTCAAACATAGGGAAGGATAATGTCAGTAAAAAACCGCTGGATGCGGCTAAAAACAAATTGAGTCTGTGAAGCTTATTTCTTTTCATTATAAAATTTTCCCGTCCGGTTGTACGATTTTATTTAGGGTATACCTTTGGTATTGATTTCCATGCAAGGGAAATTTCATTTTGTATGGTTGACAATCAGTATAAAGAAGGCTTATGCGCTGCCGCAACCCAAAGTGCTGTGGTTGAAAGATTCCGAAATATATAACAGCTTGAAGCAGCATAACGGCAATCCCGCCGCACGGGCTTGCGGGATTCTTATAAAGTCACAACACGTTATTATTCAAGGAAAAATATAATTGAATGAGCAACATCAAAAGTCACATCGTGTTTTTCTCGGGATATCTTCCTTTCAGATGCTCGCCATGTTCCGGCGCGGGTTGTTTTACAGCTATCTCTCCATATATTTGCGTCATTTTTTGGGTTTAAGTGTTACTGAAACAACGTTGTTTGCCACATTGCCCATGGTGATGAATATTGTTTTTCAGACATTTGTCTGGGGCGCGTTTTCGGATAAATATCAACTCAGGCGGACGTTGATCATATCCGGCGAAATACTGGCGGGATTCGGTACGGTCCTGGTATGGTACGGCCACACTCTGACCGGGAATCTATCCTTGGCGGGATATGTAATTATCTTCGGCCTGTCGATGGTTGAAATCTTCTGGTCGATGTCCAATGTGGGCTGGAGTGCTTTGATATCGGATATCTATCGCCAGGAGGATCGAAATGCGGTTCAGGGCCGGCTGGCAAGCATCGGCGGTATCGGCCGAATTGCCGGTGTATGGATAGGAGGGGTACTGTATGATGGATTGGGCCTTAAGTATAATGGATGGGGCTTCTACGAAGGTGCGCTCTTTTTTGTTGCAGGTGCTGCCATGTTTATCTCGGTTATCCCCATGATCTTCGTTCCCGAGGGGGGTATCCGGCGTGAAATGGAGGACGTGTTCCTTCCGAAAATCGGCGCCTCGGCCTCCGCGGAAAAAATTTTCACGATTTTTATTATGGCAATGATTTTTATCAATTTTGGCAGAAATTCCATTGCCATCATTCAGTCACAGTACCTGGTTCTTGGTTCCGGTTTTGCGGTATCCAGCAAGGTGCTGAGTTATATTGTCAACACACAATCGGTTGCGATGATTATAACCGGGCTTATTGCAGGTTGGGTAGGAAGGAAAATAGGGGATGGGAATTCATTGCTGGTAGGAACTGCTCTGGCGGTGGGATCACTTTTTATACTGGCGATTGCCGGTAATTTGGGGCTTATTTACCTCAGCAATTTTTTGAGAGGGTGTTCTGAAGTCATGGTTCTTGCATCATCGTATGCATTTGCATCCGTGCTGATTCCACCGGAAAAACGTGCCAAACTATTCAGTATATTCAACGCCACATATTTTCTCAGTTGGGGTATCAGCGGAACCTTTATTACCGGGCCCATCACGGACATACTCTTGGCTTGCGGTGCATCGGAAGTGTTTTCATATCAAATGGCNNTCAAACTAATCCTCTAAATCCGGTTCAAAAAACGACCAGAGCACCTGGGGGAATGCTCGCTTAAACCCAACTTCACAACGGTTGACAGCCTCTACAAGAGCTTCGGCAGAGTTTGTTTTTACCATTTTTGCTTTTACCGCAACCATTACATCTTTCCCCAACTGGAGTGTCAGCAAATTAAATACCTGATCGATTTCATCTTGTTTTTGTAAAAATTCGAGCATTTGAATCCGTTGTTCCGGTTCCACACTTTGACCGATCAACAGGGACTGGACTTCGATTCCGATAAGAAACGCAATCACCACCAGTAAAGCGCCGATAGCGATACTCCCCATGGCATCATATGCTGGGTTGCCTGTGATAATAGTGAGAATAACTGCAATCAGTGCGAAGCATAAACCGAGCAAGGCAGCCAAATCCTCCCCAAAAACCACCAACAGGTCGCTTTGACGGGTTTCTTTAAACCATTGTTTTAAAGTTCTTCCCCGGCGTTCCTTATTGACTTCCCGCAGGCAGCCCCANNATGGAAACACTCTCTGCTATGATGGAAAATAACAATACGCCGATTGCAGCATAGGGATAGTTCAAAGATTCAGGATGATGAAATTTGTGAAAACCTTCGTAAATCGAAAACACGCCTCCCATGCTGAACAACATCAGGGCGACAATAAAGGACCAGAAATAAACCGCCTTGCCAAAACCCAAAGGGTAATCCGGTGAAGGAGGGCGTTTCGCATGCTTGATCCCCAGTAGCAAGAGAAGCTGGTTGCCGCAGTCCGCCAATGAATGAATGGATTCAGCCATCATGGAACCGGAACCCGTAACAGTCGCCGCGATAAGCTTTGAGATAGCGATGGCCAGATTGGCACATAAAGCAAAAATGATACTTTTTACAGAATCAGCACCATGAGACATAAATTGTCCTCTCAATTTTGGTTCTTCTCGAACGAAGTAGGAGAAGAGGGTCCAAGGATTCAATCCTTAACCCCTTGTACCCTTTGGAATAACATCTACTCACTTGGAGATACC
>DNGT01000119.1 GCA_003486165.1 Desulfobacteraceae bacterium | reverse complement strand
GTATCTTTTAAGGAAACCCTTTCACCTGAAATCGAAAAGAATTTATTGATCATATCTTTTTTTAATCTGTCGATAATTTTTTTATTGATTTCTTTTTCAGATAGATGAAATGCTATATTCCATTTAGAGCCGATGCGGTAAAGCATGCCCAGCAAGGCAGGATTCATAACATCGAGAAAACCGGCATTTAATACTCTGGGGAGAATCAAGCTCCAGTTAAGATCGTATGCCACCTCCGTGGTCAACCGGTTGATAAAGTTCAGTTCCTGGTTCTTTTTTCTGAGATCTTCTTTTTCCCTTTCGATACTTTCTTTAACATTTTTTAACGTGTTAAACATTCCCAAGATTTCAATAAATGCCTTTCGATTTTCCATTCCTCCCAAAATAGTTTCATAAAGACGCTTTGAAATATTGGATCTGGAGATAAAACCGTAAGCACCTGCCTGGAGAATTTCAGAAATCTTTTCTGCTTTTTTGTTTTCTCCATAAAGGATTATACACGATTGAGACCTGTTTTTCTGAAGAAGATTTATCCAGCTGCAAGCAAGATCTCCGGCCTGATCATAGTCTGCAAGAATGGCTCCAAAATTGTCGTTCAAAAGGATGTCTTCAATACCTTCGAAAACAGGTTTTGTTACAATATCGAAACCTTTAGATCCAAGGATTTGTTTAAAAAGATTTCCATCTTTTGCTTGATTGCTTATGACCAGTATTTTTTCGTTCATACAGGGACCTCTTGCATGACTTACATCTTAGAAACTTTTAATAATAAATTTATAAAAAATCGATTTTGCATGGACAGCTTTAAGTCAACTTCATCGTCAAGGNNATGGTTGCAGGATCAGCCTTTACAGGTACTATCTGTTTAAAATGTTACATTAAAATGAGATAAAACGCCTTTGAACTGTTTGATAGTCTGGTTAATGAAATGAATCGTCAAGATATTGACGCATTTGACAATTTGGATTTTACCTTAAAAAATTCATTTCGACCTGCCAATTCAAAGGCTTTTTAGTGATATCCGGTTGCGACACCTGAGTTCTTAAATCTTTATAAAATATGGTACGATAGTTGCATATTTTCTTTGAAATTTTTTAATTTTATTTTGTCAATATCAGAATTAAGGTGACGAATATGCCTCATATTGAGAGACGTTCTTATGTAAGAGGGAATTTTTCATTTAAAATTAAATTTAAAACAATGACTTTAGATGAATATGAAGGTCTCGTTAGATCTAATGAGGCAATTCCCCCTTATTTTCAGAAAGAACCGGGTATCGATATCNNAAAAGATAGTAAGATAGAGGGTCTGTTCAATCAGGGAATAGGAATGAACATCAGCGGATCAGGTATGAATATTATGGTGGATAAGCCACTTGAAACCGGACAGATAATTAATTCTAAATTTTATCTTTCAAGGACACCCCTTGTATTTTTGGATATATTTGGTGAAGTTGTTCGTTCAACAAAGGTCGATGAATGTGATAAGATCCTTTACTCTCTCGGGATAAAGTTCCTTGACATCAGTGTGAATGACCAGGAAAAAATTATTACCTCGGTATTTCAGAGACAACGGGGGGTTCTCAGAAAAAGAAAAGGTGGACCTTAAAATTGCATCAGTTGTTCTTGGAAGGATGAACAACTTTCCTTTTGGTAGGAAAATTTTGCCGTCCAACTTTATAAAAAAGGTATTTAGGTAACTTAATTGAGATATGATCAATTAATGGATGAAAATAATGAGAATAAAATATTCTTGAAAAGACATTAGGCATTGACGTTAATTTGTTGTACAAATAAAGTTCTAATGGTTTTAACATATTAATAAAATTGCAAGACAGATAAGGAGGCGCTTGACAATGGATTTGAATATGAAGGTTCTCATCGTCGATGATTTTGCCACTATGAGAAGGATTGTAAGAAATATCCTCAAACAGATTGGTTTTAAAAATATTGTTGAGGCAGATGATGGCAAAAGCGCCCTTAAAGAGCTCAAAAAAGGAAAAATTGATCTGATATTATGTGACTGGAATATGCCCGAGATGCCGGGAATAGATTTATTAAAAGCCGTAAGATCGGATGATGAATTAAAGGGCATTCCTTTTGTGATGGTTACGGCTGAAGCTCAGAAAGATAATATTGTCGAAGCTGTTAAGGCAGGTGTCAGCAATTACGTCGTAAAACCGTTTACTGCAGAAACGATCAACGAAAAATTATCTAAGGTATTTGACAGTTGACCTTCGAATTCATGAAGTAATTCAACATTTAGGAAAAATAATAACAATTCACTAAAGGAACCGTTTGGCTGTGCCGAATATAAAAGATAGATCAGACAAGTATAAAGATATAAAAAGGATTGAAAAATGGATATAAATAAAATAGGCAATTCATTCCAGGCAAAATTATCATCAACTGCAAGGGTAGACGACGATCATCAATTCAAGCAGATTTTTGACCAAAAACTTAATGAATTACATCCAACCACCAACCCCTGTCCTGTTGACAGCAAAAGTGATGTCATCGTGCAAAGTGAAAAAATCCTCAATCTTTTGGATCGCTATGCCGGAGAACTGGCTGATCCTGCCAGGACCTTAAAAGATATCAGACCGTTAGTGGATAGTATCGAAAAAGAGGTAACCCTAATGGAGTCTGAAGCCGTGAATAAAGTTAAAAATGATAAAACCCTTGACAGACTCGTTAAAGATTTGGCTGTAACGGCAAAGGTGGCGATGTATAAGTTCCATCGCGGGGATTATATATAGTGATCACCCAAAATGGTCTTTTTTGCACAATCTCTGCGTTATGATCAAAAAATAATCCTCGGAATATTAAAACATATGCCTGCCTGTCCCGTAGGTCAGGCGGATCGTACTGGGATGGGTAATTTTTTAGCATGCCTTGATCTTGAACAAAAA
>DNGT01000070.1 GCA_003486165.1 Desulfobacteraceae bacterium | reverse complement strand
TAAGAGGTTTGAATTAATCGGATATTTTTCAGATTTATAATTTTTCTAAAAATTTTAAAAGAGATAGGGGTTCATTTTATTTAAATCGTAATAAATTTTACTTAAAACATCTTCAAGGGAGGTGATATTCAGCCTCGGTTTATGTGATTTCACATTGATTTGCCATTTTTTTCGCATGTAGGCGCACCACTCCTACAGAACTATGTAAACCCAAGGAGTTTTGATCCTCGATTGAGGTTGAATGCAAACTGCCGAAACATGGCATCGATAGTGTTTTTAATGATCGTAGTGAATCGAGCTCGTTTCGCTTTATCATGAAGATGGCTGAGGCCGAAGTACTGTTCAACGATATAACGCTTTTTTGATAATTTTTTATTTCGTTCAATTTCATATACTGTCAATTTTGCTGTGGTTGTGTCTTTTCTCATGATTCCGTCTTCTATATTATTGAGGTTTAGAAAGTCTCGGTTGGGTTCGCCGAAGTATCCTTTATCAGCGTATACCTTTTTGAGCTTTTGATCTGTGTGCAGGCTGTAAATGGTGCAGTAAGGTAGATATGGCGATTCGTGGTAAGAAGCCGGTGTCAAGATTGTAGCGAGTATAAATCCATTATTCACATCAACCGANNCATCATTACTGATTGGTCGGCTGGCAGACTGAACCAATCGGGCATCGATGGCGATACCTTCGTTGATGCTCAAACCTTCTTTGTCAAAATGTTTGAGGACTTCACTATTAATTTTAATCATAGCTTTTTTAGACAGTCTTTTTCTAAATCTTGAGAATGTGGAATGATCTGGAGAAGGCATATCAAAAGGGAGTTTTAGGAACTTTTTAAAGGAGATTCTATCGTTGATTTGGCTTTCCAGTTCAGGGTCTGAAGGGATTCGGAACCATTTTTGAAGCAGCAGGCATTTAAACAGCATAAGGGGAGGATAGGCGTCGGCGCCTTCAGTACTGATGCCGACCTTATAATACTTTTTCAAAATCTTTTCTATTCTGGACCAATCGATGACTTTATTCATCTGTTCCAGAGTTTTTAATGTACGGTTTTTATCCATAGAACTTGAAAGTGCCAATTCAGCAAAGCCGATTTTAGATTCGATTTTTTTAAAAGCCATATTTTCCTCCTCAGAAGTAATCAATTAAGAAGAATATGGCACAAAACGATTAATTAATCAAGTATAATCAATAAATTAAAACAATTTTTAAGAACATTTTTTATGAATTTTAAAGCATAACTTCGGAAAGAAAGGTTCATTAAGGACCTTTTTGGAGGGGTTATGCAAAGGTCTCATATCAGGGATCTCTTCTGATGTTTGCCTTTTAATGGGCTGTGTCTGTATGGTACAAGTTTTTATGAGGAAATTTAATAGATCAAATTGCATTTTAGATAGGTCTCCAAATTGCATTCCGCATCTGACCATTTTGACAAGGAAACCTTCATGAGATCCGGCGTCTTTTTTTTCATAAACGATGCTGCATGGCACATTGAAAAGGTGAAACCCTTTTCCAGAATAAAAGATATCAACCTGAGATTCGTCGTTTTCGAAATCCGTAATGCCAACCTCACTCAAATATGAAAACGCCATCCCTTTTACGCTTATATCATGGACTTTTCCCACTTTTTTAAAACCGTTTCTCAATGCAGCGTATATATCGTCTTTGACCAGAAACCGTAAATATTTTCTCTGCTCAGATTCCATGAAATAAGCATCCTGATTTTTGTTCAAATGAACAGGAATCATCAAAATCGTTTAGGATTTTACCTGCCAACTTAATTCATAGCACAATTAAATTTTTACTAATATTTAATAACTTAAATGTAAAGAAGGGTATATGGGGGGATATAGTAGGTATAGCGACTACCCATTTAAGAATTGAAGGTTGAAAGGCTAAAAAGGTAAAAGGTTGTTTACATCTTGAACTTTGAGCCTTCTACATCAAACCCAAAGAAAATCTTTATTTAAGTTTGGACTTCAAATAGGACTTTAAATTGATGCTTGAATTTTTAATCTTTAGTTTTTTTCGTATGTTTTTTCGGTGGGTTTTTACAGTATGTTCAGAAATATAGAGTATATGACCTATTTGTTGAGTGTTTAAGCCTTTATTTATTAATGCAGCAACTTTCATCTCCTGTTCAGTGAGCAACGTGATGATATCCTGCTGTTCCTTTCCATCGGAAAGAAGACTATTTAAATGAAATTTTAATACTTCTAAATCTGCCAAATACCTTTGACAATTTTTATTGTTCTGTAGCTTTATTATAACCGGCATGGCATTTGCCATAATCGTATTATGCACTTTATTTTCTAAAAGTTCCTTCCCCCTGTCTATATTTCTGGCTAAAATGGATAATGCCTGGTTGGTTTCCAAAAGTTCTTTGTTTACTTTTTCTATGTCAAATTTGTGCTGTAGGAGTTCTTTTTCACTTTGTATTATTATTTCAAGTGCGTTACTGAGCTCAGCGGTACGGTCTTCTACTTTGTGTTCCAGCTCCTCACGAGCCTTTATTAATTCTTTTTCTATTTTTTTTAGACCTGTTATATCTGTGAATGTCGCTATGGTACTGTGTATGTTATCTTCGGATAAATGTATGGGCGCTCCGGTAACTATCGCTTCGTATTTCGTTCCTTCTTTCCCTATGAACTCGATCTCATAGGTCGAGCTCAACCCCTTTT
>DNGT01000451.1 GCA_003486165.1 Desulfobacteraceae bacterium | reverse complement strand
AATTTACCTTGTTGCACCACAGACAAGGAGGGAAAGAAATTCGGGGATCCTCTCAACCTCGTGATCGTCGGAGATTTTTACAATGTGGCTTCTGCTTTTGTGCGCAGGGGTTGGGTTCCCGCCGAAGAGACCTACTCATCGGCAGTATGGAAAACGATAAAGTCCTATCTTTTTGGTTCGCGCTACAGATATTCTCCTGTAAGCTCTCTTTATTCTTTCGGTCGTCATCAGGATTTAGCCCGCCAGAAACCTCGTCACGATATCCATGAGCGCAACCACCTGCGCTTATGGTACACGCCGATGCGGTATGATGGCAAACCTGTCTTTGTTGGCCAGATCAGCCGCGACATTGGTGTCCGTTTTACCTCGGAAGCTTGGCCACCTGTCACACATAAAATAGATCCTGACATAGACGAAGCGCGTCACTCCGTTATCGAGGATTTGCTCTTTTCCTATACAATTTCTTACGTTGGATGGGTAAAAGGGGTTGGGCGTGCGACGCCTTCTAAACCCAGAAAGAACCTTACCGGCGACCCTTATTTTACGGATGGATTTCGCACCGTAATCTTTCTTGATCCGGGCCCAACTTCACTGTTACAGATCAGGGCTCTCAATTGGGAACACCCCGGCACATTTAATTTTGGTGATTGAAGGGTAGATTGAAATTAAGATGAATAGAATAAAAAGAATTATAATATATTTGATGTCCTCACTATTGTGGGCGAACATAATGTTCGGAACTATGACTGCGGAGCTTCAAGCCGAAACACGATTCTTGACCATCGGTTCCGGCGACGTCACCGGTATTTATTTTCCTACCGGGCTGATCATAGCAAAAATGATCAATGACAAGCGAGATGAACTCGGGATAAGGGCTTCAGTGGAATCTACTCCGGGATCTGTTTTCAACGTAAATGCCATTTTGGCGGGGTACCTGGAATTTGGCCTGGTGCAATCCGATAAGCAGTATCAAGCGGTCAAAGGACTGGCCGAGTGGTCGAAAAAAGGTCCTCAGGAGAATCTGCGTGCCGTTTTCAGCATCCACCACGAATCCGTGTGTTTGGTAGCAGCAGCTGATGCTGGCATAAAAACCATACATGACCTAAAAGGGAAAAGGGTCAATTTGGGCCATCCTGGTGCCGCCATGTACATGAATGCCATAGATACCCTTAAGTCAATAGGGCTCAATCCTAACAGTGATATCTTACCGTATAAATCGAAGGCCTCAGACGCTCCACGCCTTCTCCAAGACAACCTCATCGACGCTTTTTTTTGCACGGTGGGACATCCAAACGAGATGCTCAAAGAGGCTGTTTCCGGTTCTCGCAAGGTCCGATTCATCCCGATTACCGGACCCGATATTGACAAATCGATCTCCGAAAAAAATTATTATCAGAAGACCACCATAGCGGTAAGGGAATTCTATGCGGACTCGAAAGATCCCGTTGATGTAGAAACATTCGGTGTTGTAGCCACCTTTTGTACCTCTGCTGATATGCCGGTTGATGTTGTTTATCTGATCACTAAAGAACTGTTTGACAAATTCGATTATTTTAAGAAACAGCATCCAGCATATGCAAACTTGACTAAAGAGGGCATGCTTAAGGGGCTCTCAGCACCGATTCACCCCGGTGCTTTAAAATACTTCAAGGAAACCGGTTTAATGGAATAGGTTTGCTTTCCTAATGAAGAAGCATAAGTGAAATTGTAGAATAAGGCATTGTCGGCGGATGCATCGATTCACTTAGAGGCATTAAAAATCCGTTGAGAGTAATGATTGTTCTTGACGTTGGGGCCGAATGTATCGAAGAATTCTTTGTTCAAACAGATTTTCAAAACCTTGCAGTTTCAGCATGAAAGGTTCAATACAATCATCCAAAATTATTAGAAGTATAGAGATGAAAAAAAATATCATAAGATTTATTATGGCATTATCCATCATTGTTTTTTACTCTTGCGCATCGACCCGGTCGACTGGGGATAAAAGGATAGACGGGCCAATAGCTCCTCGAAGCGATGTGCAAGCTCCGGCTATTCAGGGAAGTGTATTTGGACCAGCTCAAGAATTTGTGGGCAGCCCCTATGAGGAAATCGGCACCAGCGGTTTATTTAATGTCCATTTTCCTAAAACATGCCGTATTGCAGTACTGCACAATGGTGACGATTCATTTGCCGCACGCATCCAGGCACTCCAGAAAGCCTCTAATTCCGTTCGNNAAAAAAAGCCCAGGGACTTGATGTTCGTGTAATAGTCGACGCCATGTCCAACCCGGGTCTACAAACACAGTTGATGTATTTTGATTTGAAAGAGAACGGTATCGAAGTGGAAGGCTACGAATCCTTTTATCTCCAATGGCTAAATGAGATGCCCGTGACAAGCCATGACGCAGCAGATAAAACAACCGATCCGAATAAGCGATACCATGAAAAGATGTGGATTATCGATGGTGAAACCGATCACGGAGTGGCTGTTGTCGGAGGGTTGAACATTGCCAATGAATATTTTCGTATTGATCCCCAAAACCCCAGCCGTTACTGGCGAGACCAGGATGTGATTGTCAAAGGTGATGTTGTCAAAGACATGGTGGCAACTTTTGAGCGCAATTTTGAGTATTTTCTGAAAGTCAAAGAAAGCCGCGGCATTTTAAACACGAACAAATACTGGGAGGAGACCCGCAATTTTTTAGACAAAACCGGAAAGATAAATATGAGGTATGTGACCGATGAACGATTGAACAAGAATGTTCGTGAATTGGCCCAAAAAAAACTGGACCTGAAATTTGAAAGGGCAAAGTGTCGCTTTTTTCAAAACCGGCCGCGGTTTGGTGAAACCTATATTGAACAGGCCTATCTAAAATCGATTAAGGGAGCGAAAAGCGAAATTCTAATCGGCAAT
>DNGT01000152.1 GCA_003486165.1 Desulfobacteraceae bacterium | reverse complement strand
CGATGATCAAAAGCTTAAAACAAAAGTTGTCGCTTTTGTTAATACTTCCCGTGGCCTTGCTTCTTTTTCTCGCGGGCGTTTCAGGATTTTTATATGCAAGGAACGTCCTGCTTGATGAATGGCGGGAGTCGGCGATACTCAAACTGGAACGCGCTGCACACTACATGGACATGCGGTTAAGTCGTCCAATGGAGTGGATTAAAATGTTCCATGAAACTGCCGAAAGCCGTGGCGGACCCGCAGCCCAGGAATTGATTCTAACCCGACTTCGACATCTGGAGGGTGTCACAAACGTCAATCTGAAATGGACAGACAATCATTCAGAGCCCAGCCATATGGTCATGCAAAATCAGCATATGGGGGTTGGAAGTATGATGCAATTTCACCGGGCTATAATTTCAGAAGTGACGGCACCTCGTTACGATGCACAGACCAAACAAAAAACGGTAACCTCGATTTCAGATTTCAAGGATGAATCCGGCCGCCTTGTTGGCCGGTTGGAGGTATCCCTTGGTTTCGACTTTCTCATGCAGGATATCAACAAATATGGATGGTGGGAAAGCAGCATGACCTGTCTGGTCGATACATCCGGCCGGTATCTTGCTCACAGCAGCGCCATGAAAGGCCGAACCCGGTTGGGAGAAACCGAAGATCCGGTGGAACAAGCCGTAATGAAAAGCATACGCGAGAAACCCTATGGAACCTACCTGGGTCCCGGATATCCCCCCAAACTGGTGAGCGGCTTTTATCGGATCCAGCAAGCCCCTTGGATCATTGTAATGTTTGCGCCGGGCAAAGATATTTTGGCGCCGATCGTCGAATTTCGGTTCTATTATGCCATCGCCGGCAGTCTCTGTATTGTCTTTATTTTAGTGCTTATTCAATTTGTCGGCGGCAGGATGGTCGGCCAAATCGGAAAGATTTCAGATGCAGCAAAACAGGTTTCCAGGGGAAATTACGTGAGTCCCCTGCCCATAACTTCTTCGGACGAAATAGGACAATTGAAAGTTAGTTTTAACACCATGATCCAAGGCTTAAAAGAAAGAGACTTCATCCGTGACACCTTTGGACGATACATGGATCCGGAAATCGCCAGAGAACTCATGAAACGCCCTGAGGCCAGCAGAATGGGAGGCGAAAAACGCGAAGTGGCGGTCTTAATGTCCGACATCCGGGACTTTACCTCTGTCTCTGAGTCCTTAAGCCCTGAGAAGATTATTCGTATTTTGAATCATTATTTTTCTCACATGATTGAGGTGATCCAACGTCATAAAGGGGTTATTGTGGACTTCTACGGTGACGGAATCCTTGTTTTTTTTGACCCGCTTGAAGGCCACGTTAAAAAAGAAGTCCAGCGTGCCATTTACTGCGGCCTTGAGATGCAACAAAGTATGACCCTTTTCAATAAAGAAATGAAGTCAGAAAATCTTCCTGAACTTCAAACAGGTATCGGCATCAATGTGGGTGATGCGATAGTGGGAAATATCGGCTCCGCAACCAGAGCCAAATACGGCATTGTCGGTTCGGCAGTAAATATTACCCAAAGGATCCAGGCTGAAGCCAAAGGCGGCGAAGTCATCATATCTGACTCTGCTTATGGTTTTTTAGAAAAAGAATTGAAAATAAAACAATCTTTTTCAGCTCAATTAAAAGGTGTCAATGGAAAGATGAATTTACATATCGTTGAAAGTGTACAAAACAAATTAGAATAAAAAGATTATCCATGTAGCGATGGTTTAAAAAACTCCCCGACCCCTGAATATAAAATTCTAAAATTCGGGCTTGACAACCCCCTAAAAAGTACCACTTTGTGTTAAAACAATAATAAAGATAAATGGTTAATGTTACATTTTCCTAATATAGACGAATGCTCTAAACCGATCTTTGCTTTAGGGAAGGTGAAGTGGGTCATTAAATTGAATCCTGAGTTGTCCGCAACCTATGATGAACGGGGGATGATCTACTTTTTTCAGGAACACGACACTAAAATGATTCGTGATTTTCTGAAAGTTACCAAGTTAAGCCATGACCATGCTAATGGTTACGCCATGTTGGGAGTAGCTATGATGGCTGCCATTTTCTTGGTGCTGATTTTTAAACTTACCCTCCCTGCACCAAAGAAGAAGAAATGGCCTGATTGGTGGAATCGTAACAAATAACCTTGGTGAATAAGCGGGGGGCATAAATTTCATGTCCGAACAAACCATAACTTTGCCGGTAACTGGGATGACCTGTGTCAACTGTGCAGCAAACATTGAAAGAGGGTTAAAAAAACTTGAAGGGGTTCAAAGCACCAATGTCAATTTTGCAGCAGAACAGGCGGTCATTGCTTTTGATCCAAAACAGCTTCACGTGAAAGATGTTGTCAAAAACATTGCGGCGTCCGGCTACAAGGTAGTCTTGGCAAAAATAGAACTTCCGGTGACCGGGATGACCTGCGCCAACTGCGCGGCCAACATCGAAAGAGCTTTAAACAAAAAAGTTCCCGGTGTTGTCCATGCTGCGGTGAATTTTGCCACAGAACGGGTGTCAGTGGAATATATCGCCGGCGTTTCAGACATCGACGATATCNNAGATGCGGAACAGGCGGCACGGCAGGCTGAGATCAAGGATCAAACCCGTAAGTTTGCAGCGGGTATGATCTTTGCCCTTCCTTTGTTTGTTATCAGCATGATGCGGGATTTCAACCTTATCGGTCCTTGGAGCCACGCACCTTGGGTCAACTGGTTTTTTCTGGTTCTTGCCACGCCGGTTCAGTTTTACACCGGATGGGATTATTATGTGGGTGGTTTTAAAAGCCTCAAGAATAAGAGCGCAAATATGGATGTTCTCGTGGCCATGGGATCATCCATCGCCTATGTGTACTCGATATCGGTTCTTTTTTTCCCAACCCTTGGCCAACATGTCTATTTTGAAACCTCGGCAGTCATCATTACACTCATTAAACTGGGTAAAATGCTCGAAGCCCGTACCAAAGGCAAAACCGGCGGCGCCATCCGAAAACTGATCGGACTTCAACCTAAAACCGCAACAATTGTGGATAACGGCAAGGAAATTGAGATCCCTTTAACCCGAGTCAGGGTGGGTAATGTTGTGATTGTCCGGCCGGGCGAGCGGATTCCTGTAGACGGCACTATTCTCGAAGGAGAATCCTCAGTTGACGAATCGATGCTCAGCGGTGAGCCGATTCCAGTGAACAAGCATATGAATGATTTTGTAGTGGGAGGAACCATCAACGGTGAAGGGCTGCTAAAGTTCGAAGCCACCCGTGTGGGTAAAGAGACCGCCCTTTCACAAATCATCAAACTGGTCCAAGAGGCCCAGGGTAGCAAGGCCCCCATCCAGGCCATTGCAGACCGGGTGGCCGCCATATTTGTACCGGCTGTTATGGTTATTGCCCTGGTTACCTTTGGATTGTGGTGGGGCATCACCGGTGAATTCGTGCCGGCCATGATCCGTCTGGTGGCGGTTCTCGTCATCGCCTGTCCGTGTGCCCTCGGTCTTGCGACACCAACGGCCATTATGGCCGGTACGGGAAAAGGCGCTGAAAAAGGGGTCCTCTTTAAGAGAAGTGAAGCCCTTGAAACAGCTACAAAACTCAACACCATCGTACTCGATAAGACCGGAACCATCACCCTGGGCAAACCCGCTGTGGTCGACGTCATGCTGTTTGATACTGATTTTGAAAACGAGGATCAGCTTTTAAAACTTGCGGGTTCGGTGGAGAAAGGTTCCGAACATCCCCTGGGAAAAGCCATCGTCAATGAAGCCCAAAAAAGAGGAATTGACCTTTGGGAACCTGAAAACTTTAAGGCCTTGAGGGGTTTTGGGGTTGAAGCCAGTATCCAGGGGAAATGGGTAAAAATGGGGAAACCCAAATGGTTTCATTCAACCGGAATAGATATCGAACACGCCAAAAATAAAATCGATCAGCTCCAGACCCAGGGCAAAACGGTGATGGTTCTCGTAAGGGAAAATAAATTGTGCGGCCTTGTGGCCGTGTCGGACACTCTGAAACCGGAATCAAAAGCGGCGATCGAACAACTCCATGCAGAGCATCTCAAAGTGGTCATGCTGACCGGTGACAATCTTCAGACCGCCCAGGCCATTGCTTCGGAAGTCAACATCGATGAAATTTTCGCCGAAGTTCGTCCTGAAGAAAAGTCATTCAAAGTCAAAAAACTCCAGGAAAAAGGCGAAAAAATCGGTATGGTGGGAGATGGCATCAACGACGCCCCGGCCCTTGCCCAAGCAGATGTCGGAATGGCCATCGGAACCGGAACGGATGTGGCCATTGAAACCGGAGATGTTATCTTGTCCAGCGGCAACTTAACCGGCGTATCCAGGGCCATTCGAATCAGCCGCGCCACCATGACCACCATCAAGCAAAACCTGTTTTTTGCATTTATTTACAATATCGTTCTCATTCCCGTTGCCGCAGGGATTCTTGCACCGTTTGATGGTATACCTGTATTTCTTAGGCATCTACATCCCATTCTTGCGGCGCTGGCCATGGCGTTCAGCAGTATCTCCGTAGTTTCAAACAGTCTTCGATTATATCACGCCAAAATCGAATAGTACAACCCCTTCATGAAACAATTATCTGGTTTTCGTCACTGATTTGTTAAATAAAGAACCGGGAGTATACACATCCCGGTTCTTTTAGACAAAATAATGAACTATTAACAGCAGCAAGGATCGACATAGCAACCACAGGGATCAACATAACAGCCACAAAGATCAACAACACGACAGCAGCAAGTGTCAACAACATAGCAACAGGATTCAGAGGCCTTTCGATCCGAACTTTCGGAATGTTCTGATTTTGTATCGTCACTCATACAATCACCCCCTTTTTTTCAGCAGGCAGCATCCCATTTTCGGTAAATCTTAGCCAATGCCATAGATATGACAGGAAAATAAGACTTAGCATGGCATCAAAAATATACCGTTTTTATAAGAATCGAGGCTATCTTAAACTCTATAAGATTTTGTTATCCTTTAAAATAATCCGGTTCTTGAACCTCAGCCTGCCATTTTAAAGCTAAGATCTCTTTTCAAAAGTTCAACCCTTATTTTAACATAATCGATTCTTAATGAGAAAAAAGGGTGACAACTGTAAATTTTCACTCTTATTAAACGAAATTTAAGGTGTTTGGAAAGGATCAGTAGATCTGACAAGATTTTTTACACACTGTTAAAGTTTACATCGACGCTCTTATGATTTTTACGTGAAATATTTTGAACATTTGATGACCAAAAAAAAACAATTGATTGAAAATATAAAAGAAATAAAATTATTCGTTCAGCAGATTTCTTGGAATGAAATTTGCTTTTATACATTACAGTCGGCAACAACATTTTTGGGAAACGGATTTACATTTTTTGACGATAATATCCTTTATGATGATCCAATACTCAATATATGACAATGTGCATTTAATACGACACAAGATTATTAAAATAGTACATTAATATCTTTGGATATTCTATCTTCATCTCGATGAATGATATTTATAATATAAATTTGGTTCTAAGTTGAAATCAGTAATCAAGGAATTATTCTATGACTAACCCGGAACGGGCGAGTCACATATGGTCGGATGGAAATGATACACATGTCTCGGGACATAGTTTTTTATAAAACAATTTTAAAACACCACTGAGGGCTCCGGAACTTAAAATGGACATTCAGTTGGAATATTTTGAGGAAAAAAAAGATATGAAAAAAATATATATTAGCATACTGATACTCTTGGTGATAGTAGCGTGGCCAAAACATGTCCAGAATGTTTACGCCTTTGAAGGAAATGCCTTGGAATACTTCGATCTGGGTTTGAAAACCTCGATGGCATATAAAAAGACCAATTATTTTACCAAGGCGATAGAGTTGAACCCAAGGCTAGCGCCTGCATATGAAGAACGAGGGTTGAATTATTATTTTCAAGGAAAATACAACGAGGTGATCGAGGATTTTACCAACTATATCCGGTTGGTTCCCAACAAAGCCAATGCCTACAAAATGCTGGGTATGGCTTATCTCAAAATTAACAACTATGAAAAAGCCATTGTCAACTTTGACAAAGCCCTCGATATTGAACCTGAAATAAAGGGGGTGTTTGGTTACCGGGCAGAAGCTTTCCGCATGATGGGTCAACTGAATGAAGCCATCAATGATTCAAACAGAGCTCTTACCATGGAAAGTGATCTGCGAACTTTATCAGACAGTTATAGAACCCGGGCCAAGACTTACCTGGAATTGGGTCAAGATGTATTGGCCAACGCCGATTTCAAAAGGGCGGCGGAAATCGATCCAAGATACTTCTTATACCGATATGTATCAGGATATGCTGACCTTGAAGATATGAGAAGGGCGGGCTTGATCGGTATGATCGCAATAACCTTTGTGTTTATCTTCGGCTTGAAATTAAAGCCTCCCAAAAAAGACGAATAATCATCCGAGAAAAAAAGAACAGGCCAGAATTGCAAAGACCACACCGGCTATATCTGCCGTTAATCCGGCTGCAAGCGAATGGCGGATACGGCGAACCTGTACGGCTCCAAAATAGACAGCCAACACATAAAAGGTCGTTTCGGTGGATCCTTGGAGGGTTGAAACCAGATAGCCGGTG
>DNGT01000472.1 GCA_003486165.1 Desulfobacteraceae bacterium | reverse complement strand
TCTTTGTCAACAACGGATCGGATATTCTTTTTAAAACGGCTTAAAAGTGCCACAGGTCAGTTCGTCCCACCATACGTTGAATGCCTCAATGATTAACTTCAATCCGATTCTAATTGTTACGCACTTCGATCCCGTATTTCCCACGATTTTGATTCGTTCATTTGCATGTCGCAAATCCTGTTTGCGGAGGGGCATCAGAGATGAGGCTAACGTGCGCCTACCGCGATTTTAACTGCCTGGGATTATACCTTTTATTAAATCTGTTAAGATTTTTCATGAGAAATTCAAGAGAGATCTTCCACGCCTTTCAGAATAATATCGAAAAGTTCAGGGATGTCGCTTTCTTCCAGACAAGAAAAAGCGATTCTCAAATCCTTATCCCCAATGGAGATAAGCCCTACCCCATACTTTTCAAGGAGGTGGAGGCGCAGGGTTTCAGCGTTCACGGTTTTTAACTTAAGACACATAAAATAACCGGAATTAAAGGGATAAACATCCCAGGCTTCTTTGTATTTTGAATCTGAAAGTACTTTTTTCACGCACCTGGCCCTGCTTTGAAGTATTTTGAATTTTTCTTCTTTTTCTGCCATGAAGCGATCTCCCTGCATGGACTTGAGTACGATGGTCTGGCCAAGGTGGGAAGCATTGGAAATGGATCCTCTGATACTTCCGGCCGTCTTTTTTTCCAGTGCATCATATACCGGCAGAGGATCACCGTTGATAGGACATCCGTAAGTGATAAAACCGACCCTCAACCCCCACACAAAGTTCTCTTTTGTGGCGCCATCAAGTTTAACGGCAAGCATCCTGGGATGCCGATCACAAAGATTTGCAAAAAGTGACTCTTTCAGGGTCTGATCTTCATAGAAAAGCCCAAAATATGAATCATCGGTAACTGCTATAACATTCGTACCCGCTTCTGCAATCGAGGTAAGGATCTCAACGATGTGTCCGCCTTCTTCCTCTGTAACTGAGTATCCTGTGGGATTGTTGGGAAAGTTAAGCAAGACAGAAATTTTATCATGTTTTTCAGCTTCGGCCCTTAAGGTTTCTTCAAAAGTCGTCAAATTAAATTTCCCTTCTGAGGAAAATAAGGGGAAATGGCAGATAACCGCTCCTTTTTTAACATTCAGGATCATGTTATAATTGCCCCACATCATATCTGGTAAAACAATCACATCACCCGGGTTTAACCACATATCCGCGAACATGCTTATGGCATGAGTGATTCCACATGTCACCACAGGAAGGCTGATGGTTTTTCCGGAAAGAGAGGGGTTTTTTATAAATAAAGAATCCTGCCAAGTTTTTCTTAGCTCTAATATTCCAAAGGATGGTGCATAGGTTATCGATGCTTTAGGCCGGATACTGTAAATAGACTCCATCACCGAAGGGAAATGCATGGTTCTTCCCTTTTCCGTGGCAATACCGATGGTTGCATTTAACTTATACGCTTTTTCCTTGGCTTCAGCGCTTTGACTCAAAATTCCCTTGGGGAAAAAAAGGTTCTTTCCCATATCAGACAGCATGTCCACAAGATATGGATTACCGCTTTNNATGATGTCAAGTGAAAAGAGCTTGAAAAATCGGGGGGATGAGAACTACACATAACCATAAGTTGAATTTTTATATGGATAAAAACCCCGCTCGATTAGCGAGCGGGGTTCATTTTAGGATCAAAACTGACATTACCTGTTTCCTCTCTTGGATGCTTTGAGCGGATTAAGTTTTCCATTTGATTTAGAGGAGGTTCTGGTAACATGTGAAGCAAAATTGCAGTCCCCGGCTTTCCATTTAATCGAAGGATCAGGACATGCTGTGCAATACCATTTGGATGAGAACTCAGTACTTCGATTGCAACCATTACACTGCTCTACAACCTCGTGGCAAATTCCGCCATTATAGGAACACCCCTTTGGCGTCATAAAAGGGCACTCAAAACCTTTTCTAACTGTTTTACAAACCATCGGAATCACCCCCTTTCGGAAAGAAATTAAAAAAAAGGCCAGGGGTCTCATATTCCCGGCCTTTTTGACAAAACTCGAAAATTTCGCGCAATATAAACAGACAAACAAAGCTTGTCAACTATAATTTTACATTTTTTTTTGGATCTCGGGAAAAAAGAGCTCTTGATTTTTCATGTAAAAGTTGCATATTGTCCTGTGAGATATTCTTTAAGAATTTAACAAGATACACATTATAGTATATTACGAATGAAACAACGTGAACAAAGGTGTTCATTTTGATGATGGCTATAACAAACACCTTTAAGCAAAAGGAAATACATTCTGAATGATTATCAAAGAAGCCATAAAGGTTTTAAAAATAGAAGCTGAAGGCATTTTAGGCCTTATAGATCGTATTGATGAAAACTTCCCTAAGATGGTGGAGCTTATCTGTCGTTCCAAAGGAAGATTGATCATCAGCGGCATCGGCAAATCCGGCCTTGTGGGTCGAAAAATTGTCGCAACCCTAAACAGCACGGGAACACGGGCTCTTTTTTTGCACCCCGCCGAAGCCATGCATGGTGATCTCGGCATGGTGGATTCGAATGATATATTCATTGCGCTTTCCAATAGTGGAGAAACCGATGAGCTGAATTCGCTCATACCCAGTATACGAAAAATCGGATGCACCACTATCGCCTTTACCGGGAAAAAAACGTCGACTCTGGCAAAACAAAGTGACATCATCATCGATGTAGGCGTGGAAAGGGAAGCCTGCCCTATGGGCCTTGCACCAACCGCCAGTTCAACGGCGATACTTGCCATGGGAGACGCCCTTGCTGTCGCCCTGATTAACAAGAAACATTTCAAATCAAGTGATTTCAAAAAGATACATCCCGGAGGTATTTTGGGGCAACGGCTTTCAAGTGACGTTCAAGACATGATGCTGACGGGAAGTTCCATTCCACAGGTTCTTGAAGGAAGCACCCTGGAAGATGCTGTAAAGGAAATCAATCGACTGGAATTAGGGGTAACACTTGTTATTAAATCTGATAAAACACTTGTCGGCATCATTACCGATGGTGATTTGAGACGTCTGATTGCCGATAAGAAATCTATTGTTGATTTAACGGTTGAGGACGTTATGACAAAAAATCCACGAACTGTCACACCGAATTCTCCGGCCTATGATGCCCTGAACATGATGGAAAAACACCAGATCACGGTACTCCCCATAACAAACAATAAAGGAAAAGTTCAGGGGATTTTACACCTGCATGATATTTTAGGCAAAGGCGAATTTAAATTCAACGGCACATAGCCTGGCCAAACCGGAAAAGTTACAAGTGATATAAAGTTGCTAATGAGTTTAGAATTTTTTGTTATAAAATACACAAAATTCCAAGCTAAAAAACTAAGAGGATATCATGAAATTTGAGGTCATTGATACCACAATACCGACATTAGGGCCCCTTAAGATACCATCGCCCATCAAAAGAGGGGAAAAGGGTGAACTCAGACGAAGTTTTGTAAATGATACGGACAAGGTTGTTATGGACGTTGATCTAAACCACATTAACGAGATGATCCAAGAAGGGCAGAGCTTGCCTTCTTTTGAGTTGGCCGGTCCTAGAGAGAATTTATATTTCGATCCGAGCAAGGTCAGGTGTGGCCTTGTAACCTGTGGCGGGCTTTGTCCGGGCTTAAATGATATCATTCGGGCCATAGTTCTGGAGCTTTTCTACGGTTATGGTGTTAAAAGTATTTACGGCTTCAAATACGGCCTTCAAGGGTTTATTCCAAAATTCATGCATGACATTATGGATCTTAAACCGGAAACCGTCGCTAACATACATGAGATGGGCGGTTCGATCTTAGGATCTTCAAGAGGTCCTCAGCCNNCAGTGTTGTCGGAATTCCAAAAACTATCGACAATGATATCTACCTGGTTTCTCGTTCTTTTGGTTTTGATACAGCAGTCGATGTTTCAACCCAGGCTATCAGAAGCGCACATAACGAATCTGAGGCATACCCCAATGGAATCGGTCTTATTAAACTGATGGGAAGGTATTCTGGCTTCATCGCAGCGACCGCCACGCTGGCACAACAGGAT
>DNGT01000078.1 GCA_003486165.1 Desulfobacteraceae bacterium | reverse complement strand
AAAGAGGCTGCGGATATCTACGGGATGGCGGTCATTGAGGAAGGTATTGAGACCAACCCTCGAAACTTCACACGATTTGTCATTATCGGTGCTCATCCATTGGATAAAGGACCGCGTCGTAAATCGTCTCTCATCTTTTCTACCGGAAATCAGCCGGGTGCACTTTACGAGGTTTTGAAAATATTTGCCGAAAACAGTATCAACATGGTGAAACTGGAGTCACGGCCCATTCATGGAAAACCCTGGGAATACATGTTTTATGTCGATATCGAGACGGATTCCGAGTCGGAAACCTTTAGACCGGTCCTCGAGCTGTTGAACGAAAAAACCGACTATCTTAAAATTCTGGGGAGTTATTGAAACTTTGATTGATCGCAAACAGAACGGGGAATATAATTTTTAAATCCGATGTTGACAATTTAAGAGCCGATGGTTAAAATTTTTTAAACTTTTTGATAGTTGTTTTTCATTAATCATCTAAGAAAGGAGATAGGCATGTTACGAAAAGCGACATATAAACTGCGTGTTACCCGGAGGGAATCTCTTCATGTTCATGATGAGTTCGACCATCAGCTCATGCTTGTTGAATTGGAAGGCACACCGCTTCACTATGAAGTTGGTGTTGCCGGTGAATTTGTTTCCCGCCGCAGTGTCAACTTTCATGACCGTACTGCCGGAAGTGGCAATATGCAGGGGTATGCGGTCACCAATTTCCAGTATGGCTCGGTCTACAGCAAGTTTGAAGGTCATCGTGACGGGAAAAGCAAGCTCACCAAAGGTACGTGGGCGACCTATAAGGGAACGGGCAAGCTGGACAATATTAAAGGCAAGGGGACGTTTAAAGTGACCTCGGGGGATCAACCGGGTGAGTTCGTTCTCGATATGGAAGGAAAGTATGAACTTTAAATTTGAATTCCCCGCTGNNTTTTTTTATGGCCATGTGCTCCTGAGCAAGCTCGATATAGTGTTCAGCGGTTTGCTTGCGTTTTTCGACAGTTGTTTCCGAAAGCGCCTTCTTTAATTCAGCTGGGATGCCGGCCACAAGATGATATGGTTCGACCACCTGTCCATGTTTCACCACCGAGCCGGCAGCCACTACAGCGCCTGTTTTGATCCATGCGCCGCTGAGAACAACTGCATTAATGCCGATAAGACAGTTGTCTTCCACAATACAACCGTGAACAACCGCATTATGTCCTACCGTAACGCGGTTTCCAATAATTGCAGGTTTATCATAATCGGTATGTATGGTGCAGTTGTCCTGGNNACTTTAAAGCTTTCGGATATCCCTGCATACTTTTTGCGCAGATTTGGTTTTTCTATCTTACCGGTGGGGTTGCGCGGAACATCGCCGAAAATGATCCTTCGGGGTCTTTTATATCTGGGAAGCGTCTGACAAAACACATCAATTTCTTCTTTGGCAAGTTCCTCACCAGCCTTTACCTGGATGACGGCGGTGGCGATTTCCCCCAACCGAAGACTGGGAAGGCCAATCACCGCAACATCGTGAATTTTAGGATGTGCCTGTAGAAAATCCTCAATTTCAACGGGATATATGTTTTCTCCGCCGGTGATGATAACGTCTTTTTTCCGGTCCACCAGCCAGATAAATCCATCTTCATCCTGCCGGGCGACATCTCCTGTTAACAGCCATCCATCGACCAGCGTTTCTCGAGTGGCTTCAGGATTTTTATAATATTCTTTCATGACACCCGGTCCTTTGACCATCAGCTCACCGGGCTGTCCTTTGGCAACAGGATTCAATTGTTCATCGACAATCTTGATTTCCCAGTCAAAGCCGGCCAGCCCTATGGCACCGACCTTGTGCATATTTTCCATTCCAAGATGGACGCATCCCGGACCGGTACATTCGGTCAGACCATAGTTGGTGTCGTACTGATGATGGGGAAAGATTCTTTTCCATTCTTTAATTAGGGTGGGGGGTACGGGCTGAGCCCCGATATGCATCAGTCGCCACTGATCCAGGTTGTAGTCTTTGAGCTTTATTTCTCCGCTCTGGATCGCAAAGAGAATATCAAGCGCCCAGGGGACCAGCAGCCAGACCACCGTGACGTTTTCCTCGGAAATGGCTTCCATGATCCAATTGGGTTTGATACCCTTGAGGATAACACTCCGGGCTCCGACAATGAAATTTCCAAACCAGTGCATTTTTGCGCCGGTGTGGTACAATGGTGGGATACATAGGAAGTTATCTTCATGGGTCTGGTTATGATGCAGATTTTCCAAGAAACAGGAAAACTCAAGATTTCTTTGGGTCAAAAGGGTTGCCTTGGGCGTACCTGTGGTACCGGAAGTAAAATACAGCGCTGCTTCATCTGTGATATTAATTCCAACTTTAGGATCGATGGGCATGGCTGCTTCGAGCATGTCCTGATAGGGTAGTGCATAAGAGGGGGTTAATTCCTTCGGGCCGACAAAGATATACGTCTCTACGAAACCGTCCAGATCTTCTTTAACTGTGTTAATGCGATCAATAAATTCTTCACCAAAAATGAAAGCCTTGGCTTCTGCGATTTGAGCACAATGTCGTATGGTCTTTGCCACAAAACGAAAATTGAGAGGAACGGCCCAGGCGCCGGTGCGGAGGATTCCAAAATAAATGGGCAACCACTCGATACAATTGGTCATCAAATGGACCACCCGATCACCTTTTTGAATTCCCCGGGCAATAAGACTCTGGGCCATCTGATTGGCCTGATCGTCGAATGCTTTCCAAGTGATTTCCTGACGCCGGTTTTTTTCCGGTTCTCTTTCGATTAGCGCGGTTTCAGACCCATACATACGAGCATTTCGGGCGAGTATCTCTGTAATCAGCATATATATTCCTTTCAAATTTTCTCCGAGTGGATATCAGACCCGTATTGTTTGGTCAAGATTCAAGAGGCCATCTCAAAAAATTCTTTTGGTCCAATCTCTGTGTTGGACCCTCGTCTCAACTCTTCGGAATACTGGCGTATGCCTGCGGTTTGAAATTCGGCCCCGCCTTGACCTTGGGCCAAAATCCTATTCTTGAGATGGCTTCTTGTTAGTTTCCATTCAGAAATTTCCGAAAAGAGATATTTATGGATGGACACTTAGATCGTTTTTGAGATAAGTTCTAGTTAATATTCAAGGAATATTGTATCAGAGGTGGCATTTTTTTTACTATTACCTCAAATGTTGTCCCCATTATTTTCATTACCGTCAATGAAACGCAGCAGGCCTCGGAAATTAATTAATGTAATATCATATAGATACAATGATTTAAGAGAAAAGATCACCATGCGTTCCAATAAGGCATGATTGTTGCATATGTCTGTTTCCGTTAGAAATCTTTTTATTAAAAGGTTATTAAATGGACATCTATGTTGCCAGACAGCCCATATTCGACATAAAGAAATGCATATTTGGCTACGAACTTCTTTTCAGGACCGACATGGCCAACTTTTTTCCTGAAATCGAAGGAGATTCGGCGACTTCCAAGCTGCTTTCCAACAGNNCCCCAGATGCAGCTTTTGGAAATAATGGCTGAGGTTAACAAAGAGGATTTTGAGTTTAGCAGGTTGGAAAAGATGATCGTCCGTGATGCGTCCATATCCTATAAACTAATGCGTTTGATCAATTCAACATACTTCAAGAGAGCGAAAGAAATCTCTTCCATTCGGCAAGCTATTGTCATGATCGGCGAGATAGGAATCAGACGCTTTTTATCCCTGATTTCCATGGCGGGTTTGGCCGGTAATAAACCGGATGAATTGATAAGGGTTTCACTGGTCAGGGCTAAATTCTGTGAACTTCTTGGAAATCATCCCGGCAGAAGTGCTGAAACATCTGAATTGTTCACATTGGGCCTGTTTTCTCTGATAGATGCGATAATGGATGATTCCATGGAAAATCTTATGTCACAGATTCCAATCTCCAGCAATATAAAAGAAGTTCTCATATCCAGAACCGGCGACTTAAGCGGCTATCTGAGCCTGGTAGAATCCTATGAAAGGGGCGACTGGGGAGAGATCGAGGAAGCTACAAACATTATGGGTATAGATGAAAGCCACCTTCCTGGCCAATATATGGAATCTTTGAGTTGGGCGGATAGCCTAAATGTCCTCCAATAAATATTATCCANNCAAAATAGCTGCGGCCTTGGCCTGGACCTAAATCTACCACTTCTGGATGGACAATAAATAGCTACCATCCATAACCTGTTTTATATTTTTGTTTCTCCTTCATTAACGTTGCGGATATCTTCGTCAGTGCTTGACACAAAACCATTCCCATTATACTAATACCTGAATCTTGCATGAAAATTAATGAGATTTATTTTGGTTATTTTACTGAAAAGGGTTTATGAAGAATAATATCATCGTTCATTTTGCCCCTTTGGTATGTCGGATGATAATCATTTTTTCTCATCAATTTTCACCCAAAAGATGAGCCGGAGGCTTTCATTTGCTGTGTTATTAAGGGCTCGCAATCGCCTACTATGGCTTCGCTCTTAAGTGCCTTGCATATGAAAGCCTTTGACTCGTACAAAATTCAGGCAATGCTTCATCCTTAAAAAATTTAATTCATTCCGTTTAAATGCACATTTGGAGGACCGCATAAAGTGATACCCTTTAATTGGTGCTCACCTCGATACTTGCCGGCCTTTTTTCCAATAATAAATAAATTTATGAAAAGTTATGGGTTTAAGAAGAGATTAATTTTATTAACTGCAATACCAAGGAGGTATCGTAATGGATGAAAAAGATCTTGAAATCATAAATAAGACTGAAGGATGCAAGAAATGTAAAGCGGTCAACCGACGAGATTTTTTA
>DNGT01000421.1 GCA_003486165.1 Desulfobacteraceae bacterium | reverse complement strand
GTTTTTCGAATATCGCTGAACCGCCATCATGGAGACAAGGGTGAAAAGCTCCTGAACTGGCAAGTTTGTAAATAGGGGTATTTGGCGGATCCATAGGATTTTTTCCACCATGGGTGAGCCGGCTGGTGGACGGTTTATTGTATCAATGCCGCCCCCCAAGATATCCAGCGCCCATCCGGCGGCCTCCTTTACCATCTGGTTTTCTGAATTCGCGCAACTTCGAATTTCAGGNNCCACCAACTCCTTGAGTATTTCTCCAAGCGAGAATGACATGGGCAGATCATCTTTTAGCTTTTCCCTGGCAACAGCGAGCTTTTCTTCCATGGTCCCATTACCCAGCAACGGAACAAGCAGACGTCGAATATCGGTATGCAGGCTGCTTTCCAATGCTTCGATGGCGTTATCCACATCCCGCTTTTCTTTGGATTGAATTGCTCGTATAATCAGTTTGATTCGATCTCCTAAGACCGTAGATCCGAGAACTCTTAGCACAATTTCGATGATGTCATTGTGTTTTTCCAACAGGTGATCGCGACAGAGGGTGAGTGCAGGGCTCAATGGGCCGGATTCCAGGATCTTCACCTGGGCCAGACAACCATAAGCGGCCTTAAGCTCCTTAACGATAAAGGAGGAAAGCATGACGGCAGGCACACCGATGTCGTCAAAAAGCGCAAGGATTTCATTTTTTAAAACACGGGAGGGGAGATGAAGGGATGACAATAAATCGGGCAGTGCGTCTTTTTCTCTCTTTCGAATCAACGAAGCGGCTTGGGAACGGACGTTTGGGTCCGGGTCTGTTAATCGTTTTATCAACATCTGGACAGGGATGTTATTTCCCAAAATCCCGATCGCTTCAACGGCGGCTTTGCGTACCTGGGGCGAGGTATCTTCAAACGACGCCTGAGCGATGTCAACGACAGCCTGATGCCTCATCTTTGACAATCCGGAAATGGCCCATGCTTTTAATTCCGGATTTTCCCCGGCCGAAAGTCCAAGCAGGATGTTGGAAAAAATGCTATCTCCGGTTTTACCGAGGATCTCGATCCCCATTCGAAAGTCGGATTCATCCCCGTTGAGTAAGTTATTTAGACGGTTTCGGAAAATGGGTAAATTTCGAGGGTCTTTTCCGAGGTAGAATCCGGACAGCGCTTCGACCTGAACCCGGCGATCCGAATGATCCAAAAAAGCCTCCATGACTGACGAACATTTTTGGGGGGCTAATCGGGTCAGCGTCTCCAGCAGGTATGACAAAAGTTCCGGCGAAGCCGACCGGGTCAAAAGGATAAGTCTGTCTAAAACCGATGCCGTATTCTCAGAAACCAGCAGATCCAACATTCGTTTTTGTGTTTGAAAAGGCTTTGCCGGTAAAGCATCTATAAGGGTATCCGCCCATCCCGGCGGTTTTGCCGTTGCCAGAATTTCTGCATAAAACGCAGCGATTTCCGGCTCTGCGCTGGCGATTCTTTGCTTAAGTTTGTTCAGCAGCCGCTTATCTTTTAACAGTGTTTTAAGGTTGACGTCTTCGAGATTTGACCAGTCAATGTGCTTGTCAGNNCAGGCCTTTGATCAGAATCAGCAGACCGGAACCGGTGAAATCGGATATCCTGACCACCGCTCCCCTTAAGAAAACTCGGATTAGCGCCCGGCTTTGCTCAGGAAAAAAGTTGTACAGGACCGTCCGGGCCGGGTTGTTGAGGGTTGTTTTGAGGGTTTCGGTACTAAAGCGCGCATAAATGCCTGATATGATATCGAATCGAAGAAAAAGGCTGCCGAATGCCAAAAAATAGTTCGCTGGATGAAACAGCAAACTGGTGGTGACGCCAAGGCGGGTAATGATCCGTCCGGAAACCATCAAAACGACAAACATGACGGCATTGGAGATCCCGCGATACAGTCCGAAAAAATGAAGCGTCGCCGCTTCGGTGGTGAAATGATTGTCCACAACAACATTGAACTGATAGTCCATGATGGGAAGCAGTATGTTCGGTATGGCGATGATGAGTATCATGTATTTCAGCAATACCGATTGACGGGCATTGGTGAGAAATTCTTGAATGTTATCGATAAATTTACCCTCGAGTTTGCCTTTACGCCTATCGACGCGAGTTTCCATGGGAGCGGCCATGATTTTTTCAGTCAATTCATTCAGAACAGCAGCCAGAACCATTCCAAAGACGAATATCAAAAGGAGATTGTTAAGACCGAGCCAGCGGGCGAGTCTTCCTGTCATTAAACTTCCCACTGTCGTACCCAGAACCCCGCCGGCGGTAACCAGTGTGAAAAGTCGTTTGGATTGCTGAGTGGTAAACACGTCGCTTAAAATATCCCAGTAGAGAATCGGTAAAATGGCAACAGATTGGCTTTTGAGAATGTAGAGCACCGGATAGATCCAGGCAAACTTCAAAGGCAGGAGCAAACGAATCAGACCGATACAACCCCCGAAATAAAGCAACACCACCGTAAAAACACGAACATTTCGAAAGCGTTCCATAAAAATGCCGACAAGTCCGGAAAAAAAGAAAGTTATGATGGCTTCGGCGAGAAAAACGGTGGGCAAGGATTGGACTCCGAAACGCTTGAGAAAAGCACTTTGAGCAAAATTATTGATCTGGATGGCGCTGCTGCTCATGACCAGTTGAATGGCGGTCACCCAAAGCAGCGGTTTTATCTCATT
>DNGT01000062.1 GCA_003486165.1 Desulfobacteraceae bacterium | reverse complement strand
TCATCACCGGGACCGCATGCAATTATTTCGAGGTGTTCAGATGGGGCTGCGATAACTTGGATTTATCAAAGGCTGTTAGCGGATTGGAAACCTTTGGTACATTGCGGATACATGCAATGTGCTAAAAGTTCAAGTTAAATCGGTATAGAGACCACCTGTTTTCAATCGTAGATCCGGTCTCACGAAAGGCAGGGCATAATAAGCCCTGCCTTTTGCTTTTTTAGGGAGGTTAAATGAGATCTTTGCAAAACGCCCACTTACCATCACCGGATAAAAGCAAACACAGTTTTGAAATTCTGCCGAAGATTCGGCACATGAGGTTTCATGTGTATAATGAAGGTGATGATCAGGGCGATGAAAAACAAAGGATAATAAGAATTGGCCCAGAATATCTGGATAATCCGGTCGTCTTCAAAACTCTCCAAAGGAACTGTCGGAGACGCATGAACCATAACTGTTGCATTATGAGTGATCTCTTTGATCACCGGAATGACGAGTTTTTGTGACCATCTCAAATCATTGAAGTCGACTTTTGGATTATATAGTTTAAGGAGCCAAACCGGCATTTCAAAGATATCATTGCAAAGGGTCCAGACATTGTCGCCTTTTTTGAGCTGATATAATTGTTCGGATTCGATTTCATAGAAACTGAAAAAATCCTCCTGGATCTTTTTGTGGTATTCAAATCGCGTTTCTTCAAATTGTTCTTTTGAAATCTTATCAAGGGGAATTTTAACGTTCATGTGTAACGGCAATGTTTTGCTGTATGGAAATTTATTCAATCTTCGAATATTTTTTGTTGGAATTTCGAGCCACTCCGCGAAATGCCCCAGGGTCTCCTCTATTTCAACCTGAATGATTCCCACGGGTTTGTTTTTTTCCATCATCACATGCTCAACCTCCAGGTTGCCCGCTACGATAATCGGATCGGCTTCAAATTTGGACGCCGCCGGGGTTGTGGTCTCGTATGCGGAAGATGTACTTAAAGCCGGCATTTCCGGAGGTTGTGTTTCTTGTTGGCCGACGTCAGCAAATGAAAGGTACGAAGTTTTAGACATATCCATTACTTCACCGGGCAACGGCAGTCGCAAATGTTGATTGACATAAATGACACCTTTTGAGTTGATCTTGTTGGCGATGATCAGATCGGATACGTTGATTCCGTGCATCTGTGCAATTTTTGAGATGTTATCGCCTTTTTTCACGCGATAAATACGNNTTTGCACGGCATCTGACGGCAGTCGTAAAGAATATCCTTTGGGGACATACTTTTGTTCCGTAAACACCGGGGTCCGCAAAGAGGGATTGTGCTTGCGAAGGGTTGCCATGTCCACGCCGAAATATTCGCCCAGGTCTTTAATGGACGCATAACCGGCCAGCACGATTTTTCGGCACTCAACAGGCGTGTCCGGTGTTATTTTGCCAAAGTATTTTTCATGATTGGCCGCGACTTCCCGTGCAGCCAAAAACTCCGAATAATAATTTCTTGACGCAAATCGAAAAATATTGCTTTTGTAATGGTTAAAGATCTCTTCGTAACCGCCTTTGGTCCATGTTGCGCTTAACATCCCGGAAATCCCGTGATTGTATGCCGTTATGGCCAGCGGCCAGTTTCCGAACTTTTCATAGGAGTGCTTCAGCAACTGAGCTGCTGCCTCGGATGATCGAATGGGATCCCACCTTTCATCTATGGCATAACCCACCGTCATATAACGCTTGCCAGCTTCACGGACAAATTGCCAAATACCGGCGGCTCCGAATTTGCTGTAGGCTTTGAGATGAAAAGATGACTCTACATGGGGTAGATAGACGAGATCTTCCGGTAATCCGTAAGACAGAAAAATATCCCTGATCTGGGCCATAAAAGCACCGGAACGAATAATCCCATTGCGAAAGCCGTCCTTTTGACCAATTTGACAGCGAATTCGGTATATTGCATTTTGGAAGGTGGCCCGATTCGCATCCTTGCCGAATAGCGCTGCAACCCGCCTGGCTTCAACATCAGAAACAGAAGGATTTTGAGCCAATTTTTTTAATATAATTTTGTATTTGTCCCTGGCTTTTTGAATCCGCTTTTCGTTGATTGTTTTTGCGCCGATTCTAAGTTCGACCACCTCGTAGATAACATTCAAATTTTGGCTGTCATGGAGAACGCCCTGGGCTGTTGAGTACTCTGAGTAAACCTTGGTCCAGAATTTTACATTCGGTTCTATGCTGGGGTAAACAGGAAAGGATGTGGTGTCACCATAAAGAGCCGTGGGAGACAAAAAATAGCTAAACACGAAAAAAAGGAACATGCAGAATTTCAAGTGCATTTTTTTCATAACCATATATCTCCATTTTACCCATGCCTCAAAAATTTCAAAACATGAGTAGCTAAAAAAGTGCAAGAATCATGCGAGGTGAAGCATATTTTCTTCTGGAAATAAGCAAAACTGATAGATATCAAAGGATTATATGATAGAAAAAAATATTGACACTATGCCGGATGACAATAATTGGCAGTGATATGGCCATTGTTGGGCAGTTTCAATATGGGACAAAAAGAGCAAGATTAAGAAACATCTCCCGATTTGTTATAGATAGTTTTGTGTGAGTGTGATCCCAAAGGGTACAAGGAATCAAGGATTCAAGGGTTCCCCGATGGAGGGATCTTCGTTTCACTACGACAATCAAAATGATGAAGAACTTAAAAGAGCTGAAAGTCTGGCAAAATCCATACGAACTCCGTTAGAGAGATATAGATATCACTATCAGGGGATTTGGATTTAATTGAAAAAGGTGAACTGAGTAGATTTAAAAAGNNAGAAGAGTCATAAATTTTAAAGACCGGGAATTTTAATTCAAGATTATCTGGACAGACGATCCCAAAACGCTTTGCCCTGGTCCAGATTCATACCTCCACCATGACCTGAAGCGTCTTTAGGCGCTTGAAAGCCTCTTAACCGGGCAATCCGATCATTTAGGGGCGGATGGGTTGAGAACAGACTCATCATTTTTTGACCGGAAAGAGGATTGACGATGAACATGTGGGCTGTAGATGGATTGGCATCCATGGGACGTTTGCGGGAGTAGGCTCCCAGCTTTTCAAGTGCACTCGCCAACCCTTCGTTATTCTGTGCAAAACGTGCACCCGAACTATCCGCCATGTATTCCCGTGATCGGGATATGGCTGTTTGTATGAGAACAGCTGCAATGGGGGCAAGGATGGACATGATGATCAGTCCAAAACCACCCATGCCTTTATTATCGTCGCTTCCACCTCCAAAAATGGCCGACCACCGGGCAATGCTCGCCAGCATCATGATGGCGCCGGCCATGGTTGCAGCAATGGAACCGATGAGGATATCCCGGTTTTTGACATGGGCCAGTTCATG
>DNGT01000230.1 GCA_003486165.1 Desulfobacteraceae bacterium | reverse complement strand
CCAAAATTCCACCCCAAAGGATCGTAAACAAAACAGAAAAAATGTTTTATATTCTTGATTTATAGTCATTTAAATAAATTCATACTTATTTTCGGAACGCTTCTATAAATGAGATATAAATTGATAAAAAAATCCTATTTTGTTTACCTTTCAGGAAAGCCGATGATATGCCATGTTCTTCGTTATCAAGGGCTCGCAGTAGACGACTACGACTTCGCCCTTGATGCCTCGAACATAGGGCATCCTCGACTTTCGCTCATTCAGGGTTCCAATCTACGCTAAAAACGCATGCGGCACAGTGGCTATTTAAACTATAAAAAACAGCTAATTCTTAAACATCAGCCTTTATGAATTGTGAACTCGACTTGTTGCGAATTTATCCATATTATTCCTATTTTTGTCGAAGTAAGTCAAGGCCATCATTTGGCCCTAAAAGAATCATCACCTCGTCTCCTTTCAAAACATGCTTTCCGGTTGGGATCATGGATAGCTTTCCAGAAGCCACTTTTTTAATAGCAATCACCTGAACACCGTACTTGTTGATTAGATCAAGTTCTTTCAGTTCCTTTCCTACAAAACTCTCTTTAGGCTTTAGTTCAATGATAGAGTACCCTTCCAAAAAGGGCAAGTAATCCAGAAGACTCGGATTGTGTAATCTCTCGGCCAAAGATATGGCCAGGTCTTTTTCAGGGAATAAAATTTCCTGGGCACCGACTTTTTGGAGTATTCTGCCATGAGGTTCTGTAATCGCCTTGGCATATACCCGCCGAGCTCCGACATCCTTCAAAATCAGCGTGGTGTGAATCGAAGCGCCGAGGTCCGTACCGATGCAGACCACAACAGCGTCCATTTCATGAATCGAGAGAGAATCCATGATTTTACTGTCAGTAGCGTCTGCCACCACCGCCTGCGTCACATGGTCTTTGATTTTCTGAACCAGGTTCTGATCTTTATCGATGGCCAGCACGTCATGTCCTTTTTCATAAAGATGTGTGGCCAGATAATACCCAAAATTTCCAAGTCCAATGATAGCGAACTGTTTCATATTTTACCTCATCCAACCATAATGTTTTCTTCTGCATAATAATAACGGGACACAGTATCTCGGCTTAAAGCCACACCCACAACCAACGGTCCCAAACGTCCCACAAACATTATACCGGACAGTATGACTTTTCCCATTGCAGAGAGTCCTGAAGTTATTCCTGTGGAAAGCCCTACGGTACCGAAAGCGCTGACCACCTCAAAAAGTAACTCCAAGAATTTTCCCCGGCTCTCCGGATATCCCACACCTCCGAGTTCTGTCATCAAAAGGAGCATGATACCGACGCAGATCACCATAGCACTGAGCATGATAACGCTGACAGCCTTTCCGATGCTGACAGCCGATATGCTTCGTTTAAACAACTGGGGACGGTCCTGTCCGCGAAAGCGTGAAACCCCAATCATTACCAGAGTTGCAAAACTGGTGGTCTTAACACCCCCTCCGCACGAACCCGGAGATGCGCCGATAAACATCAGCAACATGATAAAAAAAAGCGTTTCGTTGGCCATATTTCCAATGGATACCGTGTTGAATCCGGCAGTCCTGGCGGTAACAGATTGAAAAAGAGCTCCCATAAACCGGTCGGGAATTGAAAGCGGTTCCAGGGTATCTTTCCACTCCATGCCAAGGATCAAAAGCATACCCGTAAATACCAAAACGGCCGTGGTCGACAGCACGAGCTTTGAATGCAGGCTGAGTCGTGACAATGCGCTGTGTTGAAAAGAAAACTTCCGTTTCAGCTCAAACAGCACCAAAAACCCGATACCGCCGGCAACAATTAAAAAACAGACCACCAGGTTCAGCGCCCAGTTTCCTCTGTAGGAGACAAAACTATCTGAGAACACGGAAAAGCCGGCATTGCAGAAGGCACTGATCGAGTGAAATATGGACAAGTACAGCGACCTTTGTACGCCATTTCCCGGAAGAAAACAGAAAAACAAGAGAACCACTCCAAGCCCTTCAATCGTACAGGTAAAAAGGACGACATCCTTGAGTATGCCAGAAATTCTTCGTTCCCGGGAATGCGTAAAGGTATCCTGCACCAAAATCTGACCGGTTAGACTGGGTCTCCGCCCTGCCAGCATGAGGAATAGTGTCGACATGGTCATGATGCCGAGACCTCCAATTTGAATCAGTATCAGAATAACGGCCTGTCCGAATAAGCTAAAGGCGTTTCCCGTATCAACAACCGTAAGACCGGTAACACATACCGCAGAAGTTGATGTAAAAAGCGCGTTTACGAACCCAATTTGTTCATGCGTAGAAGCAACGGGAAGCATTAGCAGGATCGTCCCGATGAAAATCAGGAGTGCGAATCCAATTATAACGATACGAGCAGGAGAGCGGACTATGGATTTCGATATTCCCATGGATCAAATCGACGGTTGTTTGTAAATTCTGTAATTTATTGAAGTTGTTTCAAAACCTTCTAATGAAATTTACCTTTTGACTCTTGAAAAAACATCATCCCCAAAGTCGGATTGAACGCCATTTTTTAAATAGTGGTAACCGACGGCGGCAATCATGGCGGCATTATCACCGCAAAGCTCGACAGAGGGAATATGAACCGTCAACCCTTTGCATCTGGCATCGTGCCTGATCTTTTCCCTCAAACGGTTGTTTGCAGCCACACCGCCTACCATGGCAACATGGTCGCATCCTTTGGCCATTGCCGCATGAACAATTTTATAAGACAAAACATCCACCACTGCCTCTTGAAATCCAGCCACAATATCGGGGATCCGGTGCAAGTAATCATCACTATGAATCTGGATATATCGCCTTACAGCGGTTTTAAGCCCGCTGAAACTAAAATCAAAAGTTGATTTATCGATAAACGGTCTGGGAAAGGAAATATTTTCTGGTTCTCCTTTTTTGGCAAGCCCTTCGATTACAGCTCCTCCCGGATAGCCGAGNNGTGTGAGAAGTGACATGGTAGATGCTGGTATGCCCGCCGGAGGCCAGAAGTGCTACAAAGGGAAAAGGTGGTGGATCTGATTCCAAAAATACGGAATTAATATGACCTTCAAGGTGATTGATACCCACCCAAGGGATTTCCAGTGCAAATGAAAACGCCTTGGCAAAGCAGAATCCCACCAGCAATGCACCTACGAGTCCGGGTCCATGGGTTACCGCAACGGCATCAAGAGCTTTTGAATCAATACCTGCATCAGACAATGCCGTGTTGACCACCGGTGCAATCGCTTCAATATGTTTCCTTGAAGCCAGCTCAGGCACAACACCGCCGTAAGGATAATGTATGTCGGTCTGGGACGATATAATGGAAGATAGTATTTTTTTGCCGTCAACAACAACAGCGGCAGCGGTTTCATCGCAGGATGTTTCAATGCCGAGGATTATCATTTTTGCTCTGTTTTTCCCGTTGTACTCCCGGCACCGGCTTTTTTCGCTGCTCAGCCTTTGCAGNNTCTCCAATAAAAAAAGCGTTCTCTTTCATGGCGATGAGACGATCCAGAATTTCCTGGGCATTCTTTTCATGAACAACGGCAATCATACCGATTCCATTGTTAAACGTTCGCATCATTTCTTTTTCCGATATATTGCCGGCCTGCCGCAAATATGTAAATACAGGCGGCACATCCCAACTCTTTTTACGCAAGACGACATTACAACCTTCCGGAATAACTCGAATAATATTATCCTTAATTCCTCCTCCGGTAATATGGGCAAGTCCGAAAACCGGCAGATCTTTGATAATGCTGTGAATGGTTTCAGAGTATATCCGTGTCGGAGTAAGGAGTTCTTCACCGATGGTTCGGCCGAGTTCCGGTACATACGTGTCAAT
>DNGT01000503.1 GCA_003486165.1 Desulfobacteraceae bacterium | reverse complement strand
TTCCACAGTTCTCCGTGAACAAACACCTTGCCTTCCTGCAATATGGGTTTTTTAACCACTCCAATTTCACCCAAAAGACCGCTTGCACCTGTTCTTGGCTTTGACAGTTGAGATTTAAAAACCAGCCCTGAAATAACAACAAAAAAACCGGAAACGAACGTAAGTGTCGGTACAAGCACTTTCCACGACAATCTCATATCGGTGCCGTTGCCTTCAAACAACATCAAGGAGCCCAGTAAAAGTGAGGTAATGCCTGCAATGCTCAAAAGACCGTAACTCGCAATTTTCATCTCCATGATGAAAAAAACAATGGCAAGAATAATAAGCAGAAATCCGGCATAGTTGACCGGTATGGTCTGAAATGCAAAAAATGCCAGAATAATCGATATCCCGCCGACAACTCCAGGAAGCACGGCACCGGGATGTGACAGTTCAAAATAGAGACCGGCAAGACCGATCATCATAAGAATATACGCTACATTCGGATCACTGATGATCTTTAAAACCTTGGTCCGCAGGCTTTCCTCGATAATCGTTTTTTTAGGATTATCAAGTTTTAAAACCCCTTTGTTTTCAATTTTGCGNNTTTGTTCCCGGCGCCATGGCAGCAATGTCTGCTGCGATGGTAATCATGACACCTGCCGAAGCAGCCCTGGCACCGCTTGGTGCAACATAAGCCACAACCGGAACCTTGCTTGCAAAGATTGCCTTGACGATTTCACGCATCGATTCAGCAAGACCGCCGGGCGTGTCGATTTTGATAATGACACATGAAATGACCTCTTCGGAAGCCTGGCTAATTCCCCTTTTTAGAAAATCAGCCACAGCGGGATTGATGGAGCCCGAAATTTCAATGATGTAGACTTCATTTTCGGCCGCAGAATTATTTCCGGGAAAGCAAAATAAAAATGATAACAACGCCGGTATAATAAAAATTATCCTCTTCATTAATCAAACACCCATGGCCTTCATTAATTTCTTCATATCCTCCCAAACATCCCGCTTCTTGTCCGGATTACGAAGCAAATATGCAGGATGATATGTCGGTAACACCCTTTTCCCCATATAATCGTAAAAGCATCCTCTGAGCTTTGAAATCGGCGATTTGGTTTCAAGAAGTGTCTGAGCGGCAAAAGTNNATTTCGATCTCATCTGCCATTGGATTTCTGTTTCCGGGAGGACGGCACTTAATGATATTACAGATATAAACCTGTTCTCGCGTATGATTTATCGCTTCGATGATTTTGGTAAGAAGCCCTCCTGCAGCCCCGACAAAGGGTTCCCCCATTCGATCCTCATCATATCCCGGTCCTTCACCCACAAACATGAGTCTCGCATGAGGATCGCCGGCGCCGAATACAATGTTTTTCCGTTTTTCAGAAAGCCTACAGCGTCTGCAGTTCCCCAGGTCCGTTCGAATGGCTTCAAGGGTTTCTGACGGTCCACCCTCTTTACGTCCCCAGTTTTGAATCTTTTCGAGGCTTTCCTTTGAACATTCAAATCCCTGACATCCGTTTTCAGCCAATAGTCTGAAAAAAGTCTTTATATCTTCAAGTGTGGTNNGGGTCAAGTGAAGGTAAACACTTTGATTCAGAAGACGTTAACATTGGCGTTTTTTCTGCCCTTTTTCCTCGATCTTTTCAAAAATATGTTTTTATAAGAAAGTGACCCAAAAGATCAGGGTATTATCTATATTTATTTGTTTTTAAAGCTTTTTCACTCGAACCCTTGAATCCTTGAACCCTTGACCCCTTATCGATCGACCAGCTCTTTGGGAGATGATTCTATAATTTTTAATATCCGATCCAGCAAAATATTTGCAACATCATCTTTGGGCATTTTGGGTAAATTCTCTTTTGTGCCGTCTTTATAAAATAATGTTACCGTATTTGTGTCGGCACCGAAACCGGAATCAGGGTGCCCCACGATATTCCCGACAATGATGTCGAGATTTTTTTCAGCCAATTTTTGTTCTGCATGTCGTTCAAGACGTTCTGTTTCCGCAGCAAATCCTACAAGAATCCGTTCTTTTTTATTTCTGCCGATTTCTTTTAGAATATCCTGGGTTCTTTCCAGAGACAAAACCAGTTCATCCTTTTCCTTCTTGAGTTTTTGTTCTGCATGATCCTTAGGCCGATAATCGGAAACTGCAGCTGTTTTGATAATGATATCGGAATTCTCCATATTCTCAAATACAGCAAGAGCCATCTCTTTGGCGGTGTTCACCCTGATCACGGCAACATTGTTGGGATGCAAAAGGTTTGTCGGACCGGTAATCAAAGTTACCTTGCCGCCTCTATACTCGGCAGCCCTTGCAACTGCAAAGCCCATTTTGCCAGAAGACGGGTTGCTGATAAATCTGACAGGATCGATAGGTTCTCGGGTGGGACCGGCGGTAACAAGTATTCTCTTACCTTCCAGATCTTTGGGCGTAAGGTAGAAAACAGTTCTGTCCAATATGTCATGAGGTTCAGGAAGNNGTTACAGCCATCATAAAGGTACTTAGGGCATCATCGGCAATCCCGTTGGCCAGCTTTCCGATAATGTTGGCGGTTGCCGGGGCAATCACCACTGCATCGGCTTGTTCGGCCCAGTCAATGTGCCTTATGGATGCATCATCGCTTTTCTCAAAAAGATCCGTGCACACCGTTTGACCGGATAAGGCTTTAAAGGTCAACGCACCCACAAACGCCTGGGCGTATTTTGTCATAATAACCCTGACCTTGGCACCTTCTTTTACGAAAAGTCTCAAAAGCTCAACGCTTTTATATGCCGCGATGCCTCCGGATACTCCCAGAACAATATTTTTGTTGTCGATAATATTTTTCATGAGTTTGTCATTTCCCTGAGATTGAGTTAAATTTGGCGATACATTCACCTGATGTCTTTAAGATAATTTCTAAACCTCATAAGTTTTCGCACGTTATGATACTTAAGCAGAAGATCCATCCACCTGTTGAACAGCTTGATAAGATCATCCGGCGATTTTTCATTGAGCTTCCCCTCAATTTCAGAAAGTGCATCCTTAAGGTCCCGGCGTTCGGGTTCACATTCTAAAAGATATCTGTAAATTTCGGCGGCTTTTAATAAATTACCCTGATCAGCATAGACTTTTGCCATTGTCCGGGTATAAAAGACATCGTTTTTAATCAATTTTATGGACCTTTCTTTTTACTATTTGAAACGCTCGGTTTAGGTTTTACCTTGATGATCACTTCGTCTTTGCCGATGACACCGAGCTCCTTTCTGGCCACATCTTCAACATA
>DNGT01000130.1:1094-2755 GCA_003486165.1 Desulfobacteraceae bacterium | reverse complement strand
TGTTCTTGTCAGCTCATCATCATCTGCATCGAATTCCTTGTACAGGTCGATGAACTTTACGACTCTGGCGGCTTCCGGGAGATCCCTGTTTGCCTGACGTATCTGCACTTCCACCAGGTTCTAGACCTCGGGCATCTGAGAAAGTTCCTGATAGCTCGTATAATTGATCTTTTTTTCATCGGCCCATTTACCCACCACAGAATAATCGATACAAATAACCGCGGTAATATATTCCCGCTTGTCTCCGATGACCCATGAATCTCTCACATAGGGACTGAATTTCAGGCGAGTTTCAAGGTACTGGGGAGAAAATGGTCTTCCGTCCCTGAGTATGAAGACATCCTTGGTACGATCAAAAACCACCAGGTGACCGTCATCATCTATAAAACCCTTATCACCTGAATAGAGCCAACCGTCTTTCAAGGTCTCTTCGGTTGCTTCCGGATTTTTATAGTAACCCAAAAAAACGGAAGGACTTCTGGTCAGGATTTCACCGTCTTCAGTGATTTTTATTTCTGTTTCAGGAATTGGATGACCCACCGTATCGAATTTTATATCACCGCTTCGATGAACCACAGAAATGCCGGCGACTTCGGTCTGGCCGTAGATCTGCTTTAAGTTTACTCCCAGTGCATGAAAAAAACGAAAGTGATCCGGGCCCATGGCCGCCCCGCCCGTATAGGCATTTCGAACACGAGACAGGCCGAGATGGTCTTTTATTTTCTTTTGAACGGCAATGTAGGCCAGCCATCTTAAAAACGCCCAGTACCATGGAATTCGTTTTTTCTGGAACTTAAGATCCGCCACATGATAACCGATTTTCGTTGAAAACTCATAGAATTTCCGTTTGATCCACGTGGCATCCAGATATTTAACCTGTACCGTTCGGGTCATCTGTTCGTACATGCGTGGCGGAGCAAACATCACATGGGGACCGATCTCCCTGATGTTCTCCTCGGCGGTTTCCGGTTCCTCCGGGAAATTGACGGTATATCCCACTTGCAGGCCGCAGGAAATCGACATCATCTGTTCCCCGATCCACGCAAAAGGCAGATAGGAGGCATAATCATCCGTTTCCATACACGGATCCACAGCCATGAGATGCTGCCCCATGGTCAGCATATTATTGTGGGACAAAAGTGCCCCCTTTGGNNTTTAAACTGATCAGATAGTCCTGGTTGTAATCCCGCATTCCCTTGGGGTCATCCCAGATAATTTTTTCCAGTTTGGGGCATTCTTTTAAAACAGAGATGGCCTTGTCAACTTCCTCCTGGCCTTCCCCGAATATAAATTTTGTGTCCGAATGGTCGATGATGTACTTGACCTCATCAATCAGGCAGTCCCTGAACAGCCAAACTCCCACGCCCCTTGCGCACAACGTCGCCATTTCAGCCCACAGGCCTTCGGGACGATTGTCGCCGATCATGGCAACCTTATCCCCTTCTTCAAGGCCTAAACGAATAAGTCCCAGGGTCAGGTACTTTACATTTTCAAAATAGTCATGCCAGGTAATGGGNNGTGGGACAAAAGTGCCCCCTTTGGTAAAGATGTGGTTCCGGAAGTATAAAAAAGTAAGGCCACTTCATCCCCGTGGCCTTTTTTGATCATCTTTTCAAAAAGCTCGGGCTGTTGTTGATCGAGTTCCCGGCCCAGGCCCTGAA
>DNGT01000130.1:0-1034 GCA_003486165.1 Desulfobacteraceae bacterium | reverse complement strand
CAGGTACTTTACATTTTCAAAATAATCATGCCAGGTGATGGGTTGCCATATGCCAAATTGCTTCTCCCGCATGGCCACCCTGCCCTTGCCGTATTTGCCGGCTTTTTCATAAAAAAGTTTTGGGATTGTGAGATCTTTTGTAATTTTCATGCTATATTTTTTTCTGGACTGTTCTATCTCCTAGTTGCATAAAGATCCTCTTCACCCAGGTATGCCTTAATCACTTCAGGGTGATTTTGGACTTCATCAGGAGTTCCGTCGATGATCATATTGCCAAAATTGAGAACAAAGACTCGGTCGGATAAATCCATGACCACACCCATATCATGCTCTACTAGAATACAGGTGACTTTCCATCGCTCTTCTTCATTAATATCCAAAACAAACCGAGCCATGTCTTCGACTTCTTCAAGATTAAGTCCGGCCAGCGGCTCATCCAGGATTAAAAGCTCCGGTTCAAGAGCCAGTGCCCTGCCGAGTTCTACTCGCTTTTGCAATCCATATGGCAACATGCCCACAGGTTTGTGCCGAATATGTTCAATTTCCAGAAGATCAATGATTTGTTCTTCAATAAAAATTCTGTTTTCAATCTCTTCACGGGCGGTTTTGCCAAGATAGATCGATCCGGTGGTAATACCCGATTTCATATGGATATGCCGGCCCAGACGGATGTTATCCAATACCGTCATACCACCGAAAACTTCGACTTTTTGAAATGTTCTCGAAATACCGAGTTGAGCCCGTTCAGACGGCTTGAGTGTGTTGATCTTTCTTTGTTTATAGAAGATATTCCCATTTTGTGGAGAATAAAGGCCGTTAATTATATTCATCATCACCGTCTTGCCGGCGCCGTTGGGGCCGATGACAGAATGAATCTCGCCTTTTCTGACTTTCAGGCTAACGCCGGCCAAAGCGCATACCTTGCCGAAAAACATATGGACATCCTCTAGCTCCAACAGAATGTCCTGTTCTTTAAGCTTATTAGATTCTGTCAATATTCTTTACCTTTAAGTGTATCCGTTCTTTCTTTTCAG
>DNGT01000425.1 GCA_003486165.1 Desulfobacteraceae bacterium | reverse complement strand
CATCACAAAAGGGAAAATCTCAAAACGTCTTGAAAAAATCATAACGCTCGCTGATTCCCTAAAAATACCTGTGGAAGAGTCAAATCCTTTATATCTTAATTCTATTTCAGGCAGTGAACATCACCAGGGCGTTGGCGTTCAAACAGGACCGTATCCTTTTGTTAAAGTTTTAGGGATGCTCGACAGTATTCAGAGTGCCAAATCAAATCCCTTTTTGCTGCTGCTTGACAATATTATGGATCCTCACAATCTCGGTGCTTTGATCAGGACGGCACTCTGTGTTGGTGTGAATGGCGTCATCATTCCCAAAGACAGATCAGCTCAGCCCACTCCCACAGTATCCAGGGCATCTGCAGGTGCTTTGGAGCACATTTGTCTTTCACGGGTAACAAACATGGTCAACACTATTAAGATGCTTAAGAAAAGCGGCTTGTGGATTGCCGGCATGGATAAGATGTCAGCCGAATCGATATTTACCTGTGATATGAAAGGATTAAATGCCATTGTCATCGGAGGAGAGGGCAAAGGTGTCCGTCCTCTCGTAAAAAATCATTGCGATATGCTGCTTTCCATTCCGCAAACCGGTCCTTTAGATTCTCTCAATGCATCTGCAGCTGGAGCGGTGGTGATGTATGAGGCTTTCAGACAGAGACGGCTATCAGAATAACTTCTTATTTCAGTGTGGCAGTATGTGGGCCCTTGTCACAGAAGCAATGAAAGAAGCGCTCTTTCCAACACGTTGTCTGGTGTGCGGATCTTTTTTCCGTAACAGTAGACCGGAAAATAGGAATCTGAAACCGTTTCTACAGATTTTAGGCAGCTGGGAGCAGGGTCTTTTCGATTTCGCAGGATTTTTTCAAAAAACTGATTTAACAAAGGAACATGTTGAAGAAAGTTTGGGCACGGATGTAAAAATTTTTATGGCACTTATGTCACCGTTTATATGTGCGAATTGTTCTGGTACATATATGGCGGTTGAATCTCCCATATGCTCAACATGCGGCGTTGTTTTTGAAAGCAGGGAAGGGGAAGATCACGAATGTGGAGATTGTCTCAATGCTCCCAAGAGATTTAAAATAGCTCGATCAGCGGGAGTGTACGATAAAGTGCTTATGGCTGCGATCCATTGTTTGAAATATAAAGAGAAAATTCAACTGGCCAGACCGCTCGGAGTGCTTTTGTTTATGGCCTTTTGTCGTTATTGGAATAAGGGGAATATAAATCTCATCGTGCCGGTTCCCCTTCATAAGAGGAAATTCAGAAGTCGAGGTTTCAACACGTCTTTTCTTTTTGTTAAAGAATGGGCATTTATTGCCAAAGCGCTGAATGGAGCGTTGCCGGTTATCCCGGTTGCCAGAGATATTCTTGTAAGGAAAAGATGGACAGAACCCCAAACAGGTCTGGGGCGTAAAGAGCGTTTGCAAAACATTAAAAATGCCTTTGGTGTGAGAGATTCGTCGAAAATTAAAGGGGAAAAAATACTGCTTGTGGATGACGTCTATACAACTGGCGCAACTGCAAATGAGTGTGCAAAAGTTCTAATGAGAGCGGGGGCAGCGCGCGTTGATGTACTTACTTTGGCAAGGGCCATGTGACTTTGATGATTGAAAGTCGGTAACACTTTAGCCTTTTGAAAACATTACCGCTTTATGTATAATAAAATTTTTGCTGAAAGAACTCGCGAATAAGGGCTCGTAATGAAAGAACCCTAACGGGCTATTAATAAAGGTCTTGATTTTACCAAGGGGTTTCATCCATAAAGTTAAAATGCCAATGGTTCTTTCAAAACGATTCCTAATTCACTCAGGCAGCTTCCAGTCAAAAATTTAATTATACATGAAGCTCCTTTGATATCGATTTGTTTCAAAGAACTTAGCTATTAAGAAGCCTTTTACTTTGCCGTCGAATTTTGAGTTTTTACGAATTCATCAATATTAAATGACAGAAATATGAGATCTAAAATTTTAAAATTATCAGATTTGTTACAAGTTATAGAAGGCTTGCGGGAGGCTGGAAAACGAATTGTTTTTACAAATGGATGCTTTGATATCCTTCACGTGGGTCATGTGCGATATCTTTCTGCTGCCCGGTCGAAAGGGGATGCACTGGTTTTGGGATTGAATTCCGATGCATCCGTAAAATCGATAAAACCCGAGAACAGGCCTATCGTGAGTCAGGATCAAAGGGCTGAGGTTTTGGCGGGTTTGGCGTGTGTGGATTATATAACGATCTTCGATGAGCCTGATCCGTTAGCACTTATAAAAACCATAAAACCGGATGTTCTTATAAAAGGTGCCGACTGGGAGGATGCTAAGATCATTGGATCTGATGTTGTAAAATCATATGGGGGACAAGTCGTTAGAATTGAAGTTGTTCCCGGCATTTCAACCTCCCGAATTATACAAAGGATTCTTAAACTTTATGGACGGTAATAATAAGCGCAGTTTTTTTTAATTTGGGTATTCGAATTTTGGCCTTAATGTAATTCATAAAAAGCATCGGCTAAAAGGGAATTTGGAAGTGATCGAAAAACAGAAAAATGGCGTCTCCTTTTTTGAGTTTCCAAAATTTGCAGGCCTTTCCGGTATCCTGCATGGAGTTTTCACAAGAAATAACGGAAAAAGCAAAGAACCTTTTCGAAGTCTGAATGTTAGCTTCGGCGTTGGAGACAATGACCGTGCTGTTTTAGAAAACAGAAAAATCATTTCTCGATGTATCAATGAAGAAGATCTTTTTTTTTTAGATCAGGTTCACGGTACTCGAATCGTTGTATTTTCAAAAGAACATCATTTTTATCGGGTGTTTGATACAACTGATGATTTTAAAGGTGAATGTTCGGAAATTTTGAGTGGTCAGGCTGATACATTTGGCATTGACTCTGAACTCAGATTTGAAGCGGACGCAATAGTGACAGATATTCCCAGAAAACTTCTCGTCATTCAAGTGGCGGACTGCCAATCTGTATTAATTTATGATCCGGTTCAAGAGGTGGCGGCGAATGTCCATTCAGGCTGGCGTGGCAGCATAAAGAATATTATCGGTTGTACATTGAAAGTAATGGAAAATAGCTTCGGATGCCGCTCTCGTGATATTGTTGCAGGGATTGGGCCGTCGTTAGGCCCATGTTGTGCGGAGTTCGTAAATTACAAAAAAGAGATCCCAGAGGCGTTTTGGAAATACAAAAATGATACCAATCATTTTGATTTCTGGTCTATCAGCCGCGACCAGTTATGTGAAGCAGGCGTCTTGTTTGAAAATGTGGATTTAAGTCGGATGTGTACAAAATGTGATTCAAACCGATTTTTTTCCTTTCGTGGAGAAGGGACTACCGGAAGGTTTGCAGCCTTGATAGGCCTGAAATGAATAGCGACAAGTAACGGGTAAAGGGTAACGAGTAACAAGTAACAAATGATAAGTGGTAACTAAAAAATGTATCAAGAAAAAGTTAAGGTTTTGTGGAACCGAAAAATCGGGCCGGAATATTATCGAATCGGTTTAACGTGTCATCATAGATATGAAGATGCCAGACCCGGCCAATTTGTCATGCTGCGCTTTCCAGGTCAGACTACCCCTTTTTTGCGTCGTCCCTTTTCCATTCATAAGTTGATATCTGACAATAACCAAACCATTGGGATTGAACTCCTTTACAAGGTGGTGGGGGAGGGCACAAAGAAACTCTCCGGGATTCAAGTCGATGACATTATTGACATTCTTGGCCCATTAGGTAATGGTTTCGCTTTTTCTCATCATTATAAGACCGTTTATATTGTTGCGGGCGGCATTGGTGTTGCACCGCTGGTTTTTTTGGCTAGATATTTGCTGGAAAAAGGGGTGGACACTGAAAAATGTGAGGTTTTTTTGGGTGGAAGATCAAAGGATGATTTGCTATGCAGGGATGAATTTATAGATATTGGAATGAAAATACAAGTTACCACAGATGATGGGAGTGAGGGAGACCAGTGTTTTATCACCCATCCTTTGGAAGTTGCTTCCAAAGGAAGTCGTCCCGATGTTATTTACGCCTGTGGTCCTTTGGAGATGTTAACGTGTGTGTTGGATATTGCTGAAAAGTATCGTGTGCCGTGTCAGGTTTCCATTGAAACGGCTATGGCTTGTGGTATGGGGGCTTGTCTTGGGTGTGCGGTTGAAAAAAAAGGACCAGAAAAGGCTTACTTCCATGCTTGCCTGGATGGTCCGGTATTTGATGCCGGC
>DNGT01000129.1 GCA_003486165.1 Desulfobacteraceae bacterium | reverse complement strand
GCATCCAAAAGATCTTCGGTTACTTTTGTGGCACTCCGGATAACAAGAGCGTCATATTCCTTGATAATGCTTTTGAGCGCCTCGGGGGCAAGTCCGGTTTTCACATCCACTTGAATCTCTTTTTCTTCCTGAAACATCCGGATACCGGCTTCTCCCAGATTGTCGCTGACCAGCACTTTCATGATAATTTTCTCCTCATTGGGGTTGATGTTCAAATATGAGCCACCCAGGGCATTTAGATTTACAGAGTAAGCTGCCAATCCGGGAAAAGTTCATCCCATTCTTCATAAATCCTGCCGGGATCCCGACGGATATCAAGACGATTGGCCTTTTCAAAAGCGGCCTTTGCTTTGTTAAATTCAGCTTCGGCAATGTTGCCCTGCTCGAACAGTATCTCGGCCGGCTCAAAAGTTTCTTCTGCTTCACGGGGGATCACCCTGACGAGGCCATGGTCAAAAGCCTGCAAGAGTGAGGCCCTGAGCGCTTCCGCGACGTCTCCTCTTTTCTGTCCGGGTTTGACCGTGGCATTTTTGCTAAGGTAGCACACCCGAGAGCCGTCTGATATCAGTCGCTGATTTTTTTCATCCCAGCTCATGTTGGATGGGACAATGAGGATGCCCCGTTTTCCCAGGCTCTTGAAATTGATGAGTACGGGTTCATACTTTGTATATGAATCCGGGTATCCTTTCTGCCCGTGCGGTCCACCGGGTCCGGTAATCAGCGCGAGGCAGATAGAGATTTGATCCTTGCGCACATCCGGCTCAACGGAATCGAGTTTGCCATCGATGGCGGCAACGATCAGTTGCCCCAGATTTTTTAGCCGGCGTGCCACAACCTGCATCTCGGGCTCACCTGCCCGAATATTCATTTCATAAACCAGTATATCCACCGGTTTTCCGGTCTCAGGATCGATAGATACGCGACAACCCGGATAGAGAATACACGGCCGGAGAATAGCCCCCTTTTTCATTTCCTCCACAAAGGGCTGAATGACTTTGTCGCCCACCAATTTGATAAGGTCGGGTGTTTCGGCAGGGTGCATACCGATGGCTCCCATTCCGCCTGTAACCGGGTTGGTCTGACTCGGGGGCCCTTCAAATCGAAGGGGATAATCCATGGCCGTGGGGAGAATGCAAAAATTGCCCTTTTTGTCGATCAATGCGGTAAAACTGATCTCGATTTCGGATTTCCAGGCCTCAATCAACAGCGGCCATTTATTGTCTCCGTGCCGTGTCTTGTAATTTTCGCTGTAGTCCTTCAGCAGTATATTTCGCACATCGAGGATGTCTTCAATCCGGAAAACAGGTCGGGAACCTTTGCCTCCGGCACTGTAGGGATATTTGAAAACTGCGCCACCATGGTTGCGTATGAAGTTTGTAACAATGCCCTTGATTTCCTGAAGGTCTTTCGCATCCGACACCGCGAACGGTGCAACAGGCACACCGGCTCTTTTCATCCAGATTTTTGCCTTTACTTTATCTCCTTCGATAAAAGACGCTTCTTTTGTCAGGCCAATGACCTGTTCTCCATACCCGGCGTCGATGAGCTCATCTACGATGCCGTCATAAATGAGATCTTCGGGCATAATGACGACATAGTCGATGTCCTTGCTCTCAAAGCCCTTTATAATGGCGGACTTGTAATCTTCAAGTGACTTTCCCGGTACGGGGAATATTTTCAAGGCCCATTTTTTTCTCCCTCTTACGGCATCCATTACCGGGCCCATGCCCGTCATGCCTTTGATTATGGCGCCAATAAACTGGTCTTGTTCAACTGTTGATACAGTATACGCACACATACAGGTTCTACCATCTGGTCCAACAAAGCCGATCGTCTTTTTTGCCATAATATCCCTTCCTTTTTTTGCACGAGTTTAGGTATACATATTCACAAGCTTAATGCTTTTGTCAATACTTGATATGGCATGATGTATCGTATTTATTGACATTCTTGTTAACTCGGGTTTTGTATCGATCATTGTTGAAAAGCATTTTATGCGGGGGACCGAAATAAAATTTTTAAGGGTAAATATGTCACTGGCGCAATAAAGTGCGGCGCCTAAACAAAAAGCGATCCCTATAACAACATATCATATGATTTTCTGTAGCTTAGACCCTCTTTGCGCCTTACATAGGTCCATGTAACATTTTCCTTTAGAAACGATTTCAATCCATTGATATAACAATAAATAAAACCACCATCCGCAACATTAAACTCGGTCAACGATTTTATCTTGACCCTTCGAGGCCAATTGTGTATTAATTTTTTTAATTAAACCGGATATTTCAGATTGGTATGGATTCTCGTTATCAAAAGGGCAGAATCTTCAATTCCGCTGATCTTACATTGCTGCTCAAGCTGCCCTTAACAAAGGAGGCAGAAAATGTCTGAAGGTGTGCTTGACAAACGATTTGGCGCCGTGGCCATAGACAAGGGATTCATTACTCTCGAAAATCTTATTGAGGCAATGAAGATTCAGATCCTCGAAAATTTGGACGGTTCCGATCACCGCCTCATTGGTCAAATCTTATGGGAAAAAGGTTATATATCCACCGAACAGATTAATGAAGTGCTCAAAGCTATGGGTATTTAAAACATTAAAGATCCTTTTTGTATCTTTTTTCGCTGCGGTTTCAGCGTTTTTTGTTGTTTTATCGAGGATTTTCTGATCCCTGAAAAATAAAGAACAAAAGATTTAACGCCGGTAGCATCTTCCGGGCTGTCTCTGGGTCCTGTCTGTCGGAGTAAAACGGACTCATCCGCCGATCTTTGGGGTGGAGATCCCGTTATCGGGGCCCCGTTAACTTCTTCGGAGAAAAGGAACAGGGTTTACCCCGTGTGCTCTATGGAATGAATTTGAACTTTATATTCCATCGTTGTGAAACCTGCTTGTTTTTGTTTAACCGGGGCGAATTTAATCGGAAACACCTGCATCCCGAACCCATCCATTCACATTAACCGCAAATCATTGTAAATAAGGGAAGAAGGATACCTCCATAAAAAGAAAACGTCATCCGATCATCAACATGAACAAACAGATATCCAACATCTTATTTGTATGCATTGGCAATATCTGCCGCAGTCCTTTTGCCCATGAGCTTTTTACAAAGCTGATGCGTCAAGAAGGGCATAATGGCTTTTATGCAGATTCTGCGGGACTGCTTGCCCTTCCGGGAAATTCAGCCACTTTCCTTGCACAGAAAGTTGCTGTTGAGTACAGTGTTGACCTGGCTGGACATAAGGCAAAACGTTTATCTCAAAAACTGGTGGACTGGTCCGAGCTGATTTTGGTAATGGAAAAATCCCACAAGGATGAACTTCTCGTTGACTTTCCCGAAGCCATAGACAAGACATTTTTAATACGTCGTTTTGCACGCTATGGCTCACGAAACAGGGGTATTGCCGATCCATACGGGCTTCAATACGATGCATACCGCTTTTGTTATCTTGATATCGAGGATGCAGTTTTAGGGCTTGTGGATTATTTGATAAAAAAACCAAAAGACCTTTGAAAACCTTGCATAATAATCAGACCAATTCCGTGATTCCAGGGGAAGCCTACCGCAATCAACCCATCGCCGGCGCCCTGTTCGTACTGGGCGCTTCGTTTATGTTCGCCATGGTGGGGACACTGGTGAAAGTGGTTTCTACGTCGCTAAACAACGAGATGGTCGTTTTCTTTCGAAACGTCAGCTCACTCATATTTATCCTGCCATGGCTTGCTTACAGTCGACCAACCGGCGGCATCAAGACAAGCTGCCTTCAATTTCATTTACTGCGAAGCGCGGCAGGTTTGGGAGCGATGTATTGTTTTTTTTATGCCATCGCCCAATTGCGACTCTCCGAAGCCTTCTTGCTTTCTTCCACGTCGCCGCTTTTTATTCCATTGATTGCATATATATGGATGCGCGAGCAGGTCACATACAGTGCCATAGGGGCCATCATTGCCGGCTTTATCGGTATTGTTCTAATTCTAAAGCCCGGTTTTGGAATATTTCGACCGGCGATGCTCGTGGCTTTGGCGGCGGGTGTTCTGGCCGCACTGGCGATGGTAACCATTCGCCGTATGTCTTTTTCGGAGCCGGCGATCCGGATCGTGTTTTACTTCACGATTTTATCAACGGTGATTTCGACGGGTCCTTTGTTCTGGTCGTGGCGGTCGCCTTTACCCGAGATATGGTGGTTGCTCATTATCATTGGATTGCTGGCCGCTGTGGGACAGTTTTTTCTGACCAAGGGATACAG
>DNGT01000266.1 GCA_003486165.1 Desulfobacteraceae bacterium | reverse complement strand
GTTTATTTACGAAACCATCAAAATATTTTGCAATAAAACAAAATCAGAGGAGGGTAACCATGAAGAAATCATTTGGTGCAAAGACGCTAATTTTTCCCACACCGGTATGGTGTGTGGGTTCCTTTGACACGGCTGGAAACCCCAATATAATGACCATTGCCTGGGGTGGTATTTGCTGCTCTCAGCCCCCCTGTGTAACCATTTCTCTCAGAAAAGCTACCTACACCTATGGGAATATAATGGAGAGACGGGCGTATACCCTCAATGTACCATCTGAAAAATATGTGAAGGTAACCGATTATTTTGGCATTGCATCCGGTAAAAACTTGAATAAATTCAAGAAATCCGGCCTTACACCCGTCAAATCAGATATTGTTGACGCACCGTATGTCAAAGAGTTTCCAATGGTCTTGGAATGTAAGGTGATTCATCATTATGAAATCGGTTTGCACACCCATTTTGTTGGCGAGATTATGGATGTTAAGATTGAAGATGGGATGTTGACGGATGCTGGCAAACCGGATATTGAAAAAATTCGTCCCATTGTTTACAGCCCTGAAGCTCAAAAATATCACGGTATCGGTAAATTTATTGGAAGGGCATTTGACATAGGAAAGAAATTATAACCTAAGCTCAACTTAGGTAAAATTCAAGTTTCGCACTATTGTGTTCGATAAAACCTTATCAAATGTCGATTGTTAAGGTTTTATTCGATTGAATTTCGATAAATACTGCGTGATGACTGCCCAATGATAAAAAAGATCATTATACTTATAATACTTCTACCCTGGCCGGCCATTGCCGGAGACCTTCTGAAGGCGGATTCTGTTTTGGTGAAAAAATATGAGAAACGATTGTATCTTATGAAAAACAAAAAGCCGTTCAAGATATATCGGGTCGCATTTGGTGCAAATTCAAAAGGACCCAAAAGAAAAGAGGGGGATGAACGGACGCCTGAAGGAACATACATACTGGATTATAAAAATTCCGATAGCGATTTCTACAAATCCATACACATATCTTATCCAAACGATCAGGACATCAAAAGAGCCGAAGAATTGGGCATTTCTCCGGGTGGAGATATCATGATACATGGCCAGAAAAATGGCACTAAAAATTTCAGCCGTATCCATCGCTACGTTAACTGGACGGATGGGTGTATTGCAGTAACAAATGCCGAGATGGATGAGATCTGGGCATCTGTAGACGTCGGCACACCCATAACGATTGAACCTTGAAATATTTCCGTGTCTCTCCATGCCTTTTTCAAAGGTCTCTTTTTAACGGTTGCATCCATTGATTTCAAATTTAAAAATTTTTTATTAAGCCGTCTACACTTTGTTGAAGTTTCTAAAAATTAAGGATGCGAAACTTGAGATAGGGCTTTTAGCTTTTCGTTTATTAGATCTCGTCCCGCTTTCGGAGGGCGGGAGTTTCCTTAAATCGTTACACGATTTTTCTCGCGTTGGTCTTGGAAGCCATTTTGGCATTAAATTTAGCAGCATCGATGATGAACCTGTCGTGGGTTCCTTCAGATATCTTATCGATGCCGTCATCGGCAACAATTGAAAAGACAAGTTTCCGGCCTTCCACTTCTTCTAATTTAACATTTACTGTCACAGTCAAGCCCGGGGGCGTAGCCGCGATATGATTTAATTTTATATCAATACCGACGGTTTGTTCACGGGGCCAGTCTATATAAGGATTGATGGCCTGGATACATGTCCATTCAAACAAGCCCACCATAAACCCGGTAGCTAAAACTTCCGGCATGGCCTGAAACTCGGGGGATTCAGGATAAAGATGAGGTACGGTTTTGTTTTCCGGGACCTTGAATTTAAATGTATGGGTTAAACCGGGTTGCAAAGAATTTTTCATGATTCACCTCCATTAAAATTTTGTTCGGAAAAGCGTTTTTCTAATCGTTTTACAGCAAGTGGGTTGTCTCAAAAGAGCTTTCATTACGAGCCCTTATTCATGAGTACTTTCAGTAAAAATTAAATTATACCTGAAACGGCAAGGTTTTCAAAAAGCAAAACTGTTGCAGGATATCTATGCTTACGATCCTTTAGGGCGATATTTTTCAAGATAGGCAAGTCTTTCTTCTTTGGATTTTTTAGACAGATCCTGACATTTTTTGTAAAAGACTTTGAGGTCGTTGTTGCAGGTTTTCAAAAGTTTTAAAAATGCCGGTACAAGATCATGATAGGTGGATACGGATATCAATTTTGCATTATTCATATTTCGATTCATCCACAAATCATAACCTGAATACCCGTCCCAATCCTTTTTCAACAACCGGTATTCATCCTTTAACTTTTCAAATACGGCTGCCTTAGCTTGTCGTTTTTCCGGTGTGGGTAAATCCTTGGCATACAACGTTTCAAGCTCTTTACGATATTTCGTCACCAGCTCGATAAACTGACGTCGTCGCCAGTAATCCATTTTGTAATCTTCAGAGGCTTTCAGATTATCCCTTGTTGTCAGCCAACGCCGCATACTTTCATGCTCAACGGCGATTGCAAAACTTTCATTAAAGGTGGTATCGTCCCCTACATAGAGAAGATGATGGGACAGTTCGTGAAAGATCAGCGCCGCCAGTTTAATGTCGCTGCGATAAATGAAGGTGCTGAAAACCGGATCATTAAGCCAACCCAATGTTGAATATGCTGCAACCCCCCCTATGTATACATCATATCCCTGCGCCTCCAGTCGATGACCATAATCGAAAGCATCTTGTTTTGAAAAATAGCCTCGGTACACCGCACAACCGATAATCGGATAGCACCAGGTTTTAGGCGCAAAAGAGAACTCCGGTGTCGCCCACATATTCCAGCCGGCAAAGGGTCGTTCCAATTCTACGAAATCGAGATACTGATTCTTAACCGGCAGAAAAAGTTCATCCTTTGCAAACGTCCGGATGTCTATCACCATCCTGAGTTTTTCTTTCAGTTTTTCGGGCGTATTAGGGTCGTCGAGAAGCTTAGTGGCCGGCTGCTTTTTGTTAAGAATAGCGATTTGTCCGGATATCAGTTGTTTATAATATCTTATCGACTCACAGCCTGTTAACACTGCTGCCAAAAGCACGCAAAACATAATTTGAATATAAATCGATTTTAATAGCATAACAAGTTACGGTAATAGATGGTGAATGATAAATCCTCCCATCTCATTCCATGCATCTTTTCCAATCGATGATTCATCAATGATCAGATGATGCATTTTTTCTTTTGCTCCCGTCGTGTCTTTTTTTACCGGGTGCAGTCTCCATTGATGCAGTTTTCCATTTTTTATGATGCGCTTTAATCTTCGATACGACACCAATTCATCTTGCGTGTCTATAAAGATGAGGGTTGGCACGTTCAGCTTAGCGGCTATGTTTTTTTTAAAATGTTCTATGGCTTCAAACAGAGCATTATACCCTGCTACGGGTGTTCCCCTATTGGAGCAATACGACTTTATAAAAAAACTTGGGATCACCAGTCTCGGAAATGGGGAGAGTATTTTTGCTAAATAATAAATTTTATGAATATATAGTGCCGGTGTCAAAAGGACCATCCGATCAAAATAAACATCCGGATATGAAGCAAACAGGTTAGCACCCATAAGCCCTCCCAGTGAAAAACCAACCAAAAACAAGGGAACTTGTTTTTCACGACTCCTGTTCCTGGCAAGACCATAGGCACGATATGTTTCTTTGATCCACAACTTATAAGAAACTGTTTTAAAGGTTCCCATCCGGGCTCTGCTGCTATCGACCTTTGCCTTTTGAACATAATTTTTTCCATGCCCGCGCAACGACAAATTCAAAACATCAATACCAGAATGGGTGAGCAGAGCAATAATGGATTCCATTTTGTCGGGCTGCAGATTCAGACCATGAATGACCAGGGCCACACCGTTTGTTCTATCCGGATGTATCGATTTGATCCACTCAACGCCATCCTCATTGGATAATATCGCTTGAGAATCGGGAGGTGGTGTTAAACTTTTTTGGTTCTCATTCATGAAAACATTGAAGTAGTTGATATATTGCCTCACTGCCAAAAGTTAGCGCTTCAACCGGAATGCGCTCATCTGCGGCGTGTATCAGTCTGGCAAAGTCTAAACTTTCCGGCAATTGCATGGGTATAAAACCATATGTCTGAATGCCGATTTTTGAAAAAAACCGCGCATCGGACGATGCACTGAGTAGATACGGAACGGGGATGCCATCCGGATCCAGGGTGCGCAAGACGGATGCCAATGTATCAAACAATCCCATATCTGGATCAAGGGGACCGGGATCATAACGGATGACTTCAAGTTCGATATCGTCATCGACAACTTTTTTTATTTCTTCTATGATGTCTTC
>DNGT01000267.1 GCA_003486165.1 Desulfobacteraceae bacterium | reverse complement strand
ACCGGATGCCATGCCAAAATAATCGGTTACCTTCACATATTTTTCAGATGGTACATTGAGGGTATACGCCCGTCTCTCCATTATATTCCCATAGGTGTAGGTAGCTTTTCTAAGAGAAATGGTTACACAGGGGGGCTGAGAGCAGCAAATACCACCCCAGGCAATGGTCATTATATTGGGGTTTCCCGCCGTGTCAAAGGAACCCACACACCATACCGGTGTGGGAAAAATTAGCGTCTTTGCACCAAATGATTTCTTCATGGTTACCCTCCTCTGATTTTGTTTTATTGCAAAATATTTTGATGGTTTCGTAAATAAACGGCAAAATAAAAAGTTCAAGTTCCCCAGCTAAAGTCCGCGGGATAAAAAGGCGTCGCGAATTACATGAAATGAGGTGTATTTATGTACGCCTCAGTAGACACGAAATGAAGCGCAACGCAGAAATTGGACTTTTTACGAAGCCGTCAGATTTTGAAGCAGCATTTGTTCTCAATGTCAACAGGCAATCACTTTTCAACGGATTGTTTCCCAAATTCGATCGAAGAGATTGAAAAGCTTCTGCTATCGATACAGGCTAAGGGATTCATCGAGTTTCTTTTCAATCTCTTTCATTTTTTTCTTTAGTCTATGCACCTTGGCTTTTAAAAGCGCGCTTGAAGGATCAGATTCAAAGGCAGACTCAATTTTTTGTAATTCTTTTCGGATCTCAAGGTGCTCTTTTTCCATACCGCGAATATCATCCTTGATGATTTGATATTCCGGCCAATCGTCAGTTTCATCATAAAAATACATTGACATGGCAGCCTCCTGTTTTCCTTGCTGGTTCACCCTCAACACAGATCACGCAACCAGAATATAGAGAAACTGGATCTGGCGATCACAAATAATTTTATTTTTAACTTAGCCACTTTTAAGATATCTGCAAGGGGTCCGAGTCCAAAATAAAGGGCGTCATTTAAAAAAAATGGACAATGGCTCCTTTTGGTTTTAGGTGGAGCTTCGCTGGCTTTTTGCTTGAATTGTATTGACACACTAAGATTGTTTTTCTATATTTTTAAAAAAATATCCTTTATTTAAACCTAAAATAACCCGTAATTATCAACGGATAGGAAAATAAAAAATCATGAAAGCCTATCAACTTACCATACCGGTAGAAAACAAGCCCGGCGTTCTCGCTCAAATAACGTCAATTCTTGCACGAAAAAATATTAATATTCGATCAGCCACGATATCTTCTTTCGGCAATTCGGGATTCATCAATCTTATTGTAAACGATCCCAAACAGGGCCAAAAAGCGCTCAGCAAAGAAGGCATCCCTGTGGAATTGAAAGAAATTATTGCCGTGCTGATCGAGGATCGTCCGGGTGGACTTGATAAGCTTTTACAGATCCTTTTAACCGAAAATATCAATATTGAAAATGGCTACGGCTTTGTCATAGAAAGTCGGAAAAATGCAGTCTTTGTTATAGATGTTAACGATATTGAGCGGGCCAAGGATTTGATTGAAGCATCGGGTTTTAAAACGCTCACCCCCCAAGAGCTTTCCGAGATTGAGCCGTTTCATTATGTGGGATATTAAACCAACCCTTGATTTTATTACATTTTTAAAAGCCATATCCAGAATCATTACCAATTCGGTTCTCTCCATCCATAATTTTTTCAAATGCCAACAACGAGATACGAAATGGATATCACATCATCGCCTGCCATGGAAAGATACCAGAAAGCACAGGTTCTGAAAAACTCGATTTTCATGAGGTAATACTGGAAATATCTTCAATTAGCGATTCGAAGCGTTAAAATGGTCTCTCGAAAAATAAAAACTAATAAGAAGAGCTCAAAATCCCATCAGAAAAATCATAAGCGAAAGTCTTCTATGATGCTTACCTTTCTTATTATTGGTTGTGTTGTTATTTCCATAGGCATATATTTGTTTGCCGGAGATAAATTTAATTTTTTGTCGAATAAATCAAAGGTCGGGGACGGAAAAGCCACCCCAATGGTTAGCTTAGACAAGAAACATTACGATTTTCGCAAATTGATAGGCCGATGGCTCCGACCGGACGGTGGATATGTCATCGACATCAGAAAAATTGATGCCGACGGCAAAGTTGATGCAAGCTATTATAACCCTCAACCAATCAACGTGTCGCGAGCCGAAGTTATTGGGATGGATTCAGGAATCAAGCTTTTTATCGAGCTACAGGATGTTGGATATCCCGGATCAACTTATACCTTGATCTACAATCCTCATAAAGACATGATGTTCGGCTTGTACTATCAAGCGGCAATGGGACAAAACTTCGATGTAATGTTCGTACGCAAGAAATGAAGCTCTCCCTTATCAACTAATGTTCTAAAAAAATGTATAAAGTATATGTACTGAACGAAACTCGTTTCAAGGCTTTACTTATCAAGTATACACTAGTTTTTAAAAGATCCATATTCGTGCTTCAATAGATCACAGCAAAGGCTATACTTGCAGCCAGAAAAGGATGTCTGGAAAACGAACCCGGCTTGATATTTACAGTTCATATTTAATATTTGTTCATTTAGCAGATTTCAACTCATGGCAAAGGAGATTATATGATGAATAAATTTGAGTATTCTGTGTTGCATCCAACTGATTTCTCAGAAGCCAGTGAGCTTGCTTTCGCACATGCGCTAAAAATAACCCTTCTGCTTGGAACAAACTTTACAATTTTCCACAGCAGAGATAGCGCCGATAAAGAAAATAATTGGCATTTATTTCCGTCTGTGCGTTCCACTCTTGTGCGTTGGGGCATCATTAGCGAAGGACGCTCACGGGCGGCAGTCTTCGATGAGTTAGGAATAAAAATCGAAAAGGTAGACATGTGGGGTCTGAACCCAATGGGTGAGATCTTCAATTACGCATCAAGTAATCCTGTTGATCTAATCGTTCTTGCTACGCACGCTCACGAGTGTCTTGACTGGTGCTTACAGGGAGATGATATTGAGAAAGTGGTGAGGCTACTGGCGAAGGATACCTTGTTTGTACCTGAAGGGGTGAGAGGCTTCGTTTCCCTTCAAGATGGAAATGCCTCGCTAAAAAACATATTGATTCCGGTGGATAGAGAACCTAATCCTGAATCCGCAATAAAGGACGGGGCAGCTTTAGCCAAGGCATTTGGAGACGATTTGCTTAACCTTACACTTATCCATGTCGGAGACTCTGGAAAGATGCCAACGTTCAATTTGTCTGAAGACGTTCAGTTTAGATGGAATCTTATCCATCGCAATGGTCAAGTGGTTGATGAAATCATCGCTGTAGCAAATGAGCTATCCGCTGACCTCATTGTCTTGCCTACCCGTGGACGCCATGGATTTTTAGATGTGCTCCGTGGCAGTATTACCAAACAAGTTTTACAAAGTGCTCCATGTCCAGTTTTAGCTATTGCTGCTTCGCCAGAAGATGCATAGAGAGGGAAGGGTCGTTTGCAATTAGGCACTTTTACAGTTAGGAGGATTTTAATGAAGCAAAGTTCTGTTAAATGGTTTGGCTATTTGTTTTCTTTTGTTTTTCTGATTACTTCTTGCGCCGGGACCGAACTCACCCACAAGCAAGTAAATGAGGCCTATAAAGGAAAACCCGTTTCTAATATTCTTGTAATTGCAATAACGGGCAATGAAGACTCCCGGCGATCTTTTGAGCGAAAATTCGTTACACAGTTAAAATCAGCTGGAGTTGAAGCTATCTCAAGTGAAGAAGCCATATCTATGCCTGCAGATTTAGAAATGAAAAAAGAGACGATATTAAATGCTGTCAATCAATTTAAAAATGACGCTGTGATCATCACGCACTTGATTGACAAAGAAGAAAAAGAAGCCTACACACGTGGCTCCGAAGGACATAGAGGCTATTACGGTTTTTATCATAGTCGATACTTATACAGTTATGCACATGATCCGGGTTTTTCAAGAACAAGCAAAACCATCCGATTGGAAACAAATTTGTATGATGTAAAAACAGAAAAACTCATGTGGTCCGGTCAATCAAAAACATTGAGCAAAGACTCAAAAGATCAAATCATTAATGATGTGATCAAGGTTGTGATTAATGATTTGCAAAATAACAAATTGATCTCGCCAAAATGAATATGGCTGTTTATATAACTCTGGGATACCTGCAATAACGTCATACTATGAAGTGTTTGATTTTTCTATAATAACTTAATGCCGTATCACCAAACGATAGTTGTCTCGATTCTTCATCGTATATTTAAACTTCTAAATTTGTGATATGGTCAATAAACGACAAAGAGGTTAGCGTTGATATGTAATGAAAATCACACGAATCAGGAGTGACTGCCGTTCCAACCTTTTTATTCAACCGTCAACGATTGGTGGGTTCGCAAAATTTCGAAACATTGGAAAAGCTTCTGCTGTCAAACAATGTCAAAAGACGAAACTTGAATAAATAGAATAACTTTCTCATATAATGTTTTAAAATAATCTGGCGTAAAAATGTCCAAAAGAAGATTTCTTAAAATATCAATGAAGTTCATTACAGGGATCGGCCTTCTGGTAAGCCCGATGTTTTCGTGGATTCGGCTCGTTAGGGCCAAAGTTCAAAAAATTATACTACCGAAAAATTTTCCGCGAAAAGACCTCGTGGACAAAAATCCAGCCGATCTGGACACTTACCATCTGGATATTACACCACTAAAAGATTTCGAGACCATGGGGATAACAGACCAAGAAACGGATTTGGACAATTGGCGCCTAAAAGTTGAAGGACTTGTCGAGCGGCCGTTTCGGCTGACATATTCACAGATTCTCACCCTCCCCACCATTGAACGGAATGTCCTTTTGATTTGTCCCGGGTTTTTTGCAAATCACGGCCGCTGGAAAGGCTTTTCAATGACCACCCTGCTTGAAACGGCTAAAATAAAAGACGGGGCAACCCTGGTGACCTTCAGGGGTCCGGAAGGAAACTATGAAAAAACAGAACGGTTTTATCTAAAAGATGTTCTTTCCAACAAGGTATTTTTGGCATATGAGGTCAACGGAAAGCCCCTACCGAAAAAGCATGGTTTTCCGCTCCGTGTAGTGGCAGAGGGACATTATGGATTTAACTGGGTAAAATATGTTCACAAAGTCAGTTGTGATTAGACTTTGGAATTTAATATCCAAGTTATTATCAAGCTCGCCATTATTCAATAGGCTTAAGAACAAGGGCTGTTCGATTGGGAATGTACAGGCTGAGCATATTCCGGTCCTGCTGTTTCAAAGGATCATGAAGCGTCAGGTGATATTGGTCCGGTATCAATCGGGAATGGCCGCCGTATTCAGCTGCATCGCTGTTGAAAAACATCTGATATTTGCCGGGTGCTGCTTCAAAGCGATAGTCGGTATACGAGCAGGCAGGATGAAAATTAAATACAAATACAAGTTCTGCCCGTCTAAAAACGATCACCTTGTCATCCGAATGCTCATAAAGAAGATGTGGTCCTGAAGATTCGAGGAGTTTGAAACGCGTGGCCAGTAAGATCATATCCCTGTCGAAATTGGCAAGAAAACGATATTTAAGATTGTCATCATCCACAAGGTGCCACTGACGTCGTGCATATTTGAAAGACCAGTTATTTCCTTCCCTCGGGAAATCGATCCATTCAGGATGCCCAAATTCATTTCCCATAAAGTTGAGATAGCCATTGCCTGCTGTGGATAGGGTTATCAGGCGGATGAGTTTATGAAGGGCCATCCCTCGGTCCACCTTGAGGTTTTCACTTCTTGAATACATGGCGTCATACATGTCTGAACCGATCATCCGGAAGATGAGCGTCTTATCGCCAACCAGAGCCTGATCGTGGGATTCGGCATAACTGATGGTCTTTTCATCCCATCTTCGGTTGTTCAACTCATACCACAGTTGTCCCATATGCCATTTTTCATCCGGTATATCCTTAACAAGACGGATCCAGTTATCGGAAATTCCCATGGCAAAACGATAATCAAATCCGATGCCGCCGGACGAATGAGGAACAGCCAGACCGGGCATTCCGCTAATATCTTCGGCAATGGTAACGGCATCGGGTCGAATATCATGGATGAGCTTGTTGGCAAGAGCCAGATACGTGAGGGCATCCTCGTCCACACTGTTGCCAAAATAGTCTTCGTACGAAGTGAATGCCTTAGAC
>DNGT01000320.1 GCA_003486165.1 Desulfobacteraceae bacterium | reverse complement strand
AAAAATGATTAAGGTTACTAAAAATGTATCGATCCCGATTTGGATATAGGGAAAAAGTAACCTGAATTTGGCAGTACGAAAAATAAAGGCGTAGTGAATTGAAAGCAGAAATATGATGACGATAAGACCATCAAGAGCGATGAAAGATTTGTCCGGGAGAAAAGAATTTTCTTTTAGCTGGACAATAATCGTCGAGCCCAGCAATAATAAAGCAAAAACGATTCTAAAGAACATAAGCCATTTGAGCTTATGATATAAATCTTCTTCAGGCGTTATTGACGAACTGCTCATAATGTTCAATAGAGGCTTGATGATTTATCAACCCAACGCCCCTGCCATTTTGAAAATAGGCAAATACATAGCCACAACCAATCCGCCGATAACCACACCTAAAAATACAATCATAAACGGCTCTATCAATGCCGTCAGGTTCTCCACTGCCTGATCGACTTCCTCTTCATAAAAGTCAGCAATTTTTGTTAACATTGCATCAAGGGCGCCGGTGGATTCTCCGACAGCAATCATCTGGCAAACCATTGACGGAAAAACNNCGGATCTGACATTGTCCGCCCCTCTGCAATGGCAGTTCGAGTATCATACACAGCCTTTTCAATGGTTTTGTTACCAGCTGTTTTAGCAACAATTTCAAGCGCATCTAAAATCGCGACCCCACTGGAAAGCATTGTCCCGGTGGTTCGTGTAAATTTGGCAACTGCGGCTTTCCGAATCAAATCCCCAAATAAAGGCACTTTGAGCACAAAATCATCCATCATGACCTTGCCTTTTTCTGTTCTATAAACACGCCGGATTGCGTATATGAATATTATTGTCGCGCCGATAATATAAAAGATGTTGGATTTAATGGCCCTGCTCATATTAACGACAACCTGGGTGGCCGTCGGCAGCGCACTTCCCATACCTGAAAACATTTCTTCAAATACGGGAATTACAAAAACCATAATAATAGCTACAACGACAATGGCGATAACAATCGTTACCAAGGGATACGTCATACCGCCTTTTATTTTGGCCTTAAGCTTTGCAGCTTTCTCCAGGTAGGCTGACAGCCTTCTCAGAATCATATCNNAATATACCGCCGGCTTCCCCGGCTGAAATCATATTTACAAAAAGATCATCAAACTGTTTGGGGTACTTTCTCAATGCCTCTGCAAGGGTTTGCCCGCTCTCAACATTCGATTTAATGTCTTTGAGCATTTTTTTAAAGGTTTTGTTGTCATTCTGGGCATAAAGAATATCAAGGCATTGGATGATAGGAAGTCCAGCATCGATCATTGTCGAAAATTGTCGGCAAAAAATTATGATATCGGACTCCTTCACTTTAGACTGCATAAAAGAAACATTTTCAAAAAGATCCTTTGGCTTCTTTTTAATTTTGGGAGAGGTTATTTTTCGCCTGGCAAGTTCCGAACGCACAACATCTTCAGATGGTGCTTCCATTTCGCCCTTTTTGTTCTTATTATGTCGATCTTTCCCTTTCCATAAATAAACCGGCATGATCATTCCTCCTTATGATGGAGACAACACAGGTTATGAATTTGTGGCCCAAATAGTATCATAATCTAATTCAAACAACAACATATTTGCAGAATTTATTACTAAATAGGATATTATACGACTTGATAAACCCATCTATATATGCATATGTTTAAAAGTCAAAGAATACATTTAATCGTCATTCTCCCATAAAAAGTTTTTCAAAATTATTCGTGATATAAAGATGATGATATTTTGATTCTGTTTGTCATAAAAAACCAAAAAATAAAAGAAGATCATAATTGTGACAAAAACCAACGCGAATCATAAAAAAGACCTTACTATTATTACAACACACATCAACGCTGACTTTGATGCTTTGGCTTCGATGCTTGCGGCGCAGAAATTGTATCCTGGTTCCATGGCGGTTTTTCCGGGTTCCCAGGAAAAGAATTTAAGAAATTTTTTTATAAAATCAATGGTATATCTTTTTAATATGGCTGACATTAAAGATATCGATTTGGATAGCGTTAAAANNCTGGTCCTGGTGGATACCCGGCAGGCAAATCGTATCGGAAAGCTTTCAGTTGTGCTGGAACGTCCGGATGTTGATATTCATATCTATGATCACCATCCCCCAATGAGCAACGACATCAAAGGTCATTATGAGATTCATTGTGCAACCGGCGCCACGGTTACGATTCTTACAGAAATTTTAAGAGAAAAGGAAATCGAAATTTCAGCTGATGAAGCAACGATCTTGTGTCTTGGCATATATGAAGACACGGGTTCCTTTACTTTTCCAAGCACAACAGAAAAAGATTTTACAGCCGCCGCTTTTTTGCTATCAAAGGGCGCTAATTTAAATGTTGTTTCTAACCTGATTTCAAGGGAGATAAGCCCTGAACAGGTGGGACTTCTAAATGACATGATTCAAGCCTCAACNNTTTTTGGTCCACAAAATGGTTAAGATGGAAAACCTTGATGCAATATTTGCCATCGCCCGCATGGGAGATAAAATGTATATCGTCGCCCGAAGCAGAATACCGGAAGTCGATGTTGGCGCTATTGTCACTCATCTGGGGGGTGGAGGGCATACATTTGCAGCAGCCGCAACGATTAAAGGCAAGACTTTGGTACAGATTGAGAACGAGCTGATAGAAATCCTTTACAGTAAAATCAAATCTCGTAGTCGGGCAAAAGACCTTATGTCATCGCCGGCTATCACGGTTGATGAAAACGTTACCTGTAGAGACGCAGGAAGCCTTCTTACCCGTTATAATATCAATGCACTTTTGGTTACCCAAAAAAGTAATGGCAAAGAAAATCTTCAGGGTTTTATAACCNNGCATCTGTTGAATCGGATTCCGAGTTGGCCGAAATACAGGAAAAAATTATCGAAAATAAGCAGCGTATCCTCCCTGTTGTTGAGAAAGATGTCATTTCAGGTGTGATTACCCGAACCGATCTGCTCAATGTTCTGGTGCGGCAATCCAGGCACACGGATTCAGATTCACCTGATTTGTTGAAAGACCACGCCCACGCAAGAACCAGAAACATCCTCAAGTTTATGAAAGAGCGTCTTACATCGCGAATTATTGATATCCTTAAAACCATTGGAGAAAAAGCTGAGGAAATCGGTTATGACGCTTATGTTGTCGGCGGATTCGTGCGCGATCTGTTTTTGTATCGGAATAATGAAGACATCGATATTGTCATTGAAGGAGATGGCGTCGAATTTGCGAAAAAATATGCGAAGATCGTAGGTGCCCGTATTCATTCCCACGCAAAATTCGGCACTGCTGTAATCATATTCCCGGACGATTTTAAAATCGATGTGGCTTCCGCCAGAATGGAATATTACAAATTTCCGGCAGCGCTCCCTACAATTGAAATGAGTTCGATAAAACTAGACCTTTATCGGCGAGACTTCACCATAAATACATTGGCTATCCAACTTAACCATGGCAGGTTCGGCCTGTTAATCGATTTTTTTTCGGCCCAGAAAGATCTTAAAGAAAAAATTATCAGGGTTTTGCACAATTTAAGCTTTGTGGAAGATCCAACTCGGGTTTTCCGTGCCATCAGGTTCGAACAGCGCTTCGGCTTTTCAATCGGAAAACTGACTTCAGGATTGATCGAAAATTCTGTAAAAATGGGTTTTTTCAAACGGCTCAGCGGAAGAAGGGTCTTTGCCGAACTGCGTCTGATTCTCGAAGAAGAAAATCCTTTATCCGCCATTTCGAGGATGAACGAATATCATCTACTTCATGTTATTCACCCTTCCATAATATTGAATACTGATTTGATATCATTATTCAAATCGGTCAAAAAAGTGCTATCTTGGCACGATTTGCTTTTTCTTGAAGAACCCTATATGAAATGGGC
>DNGT01000324.1 GCA_003486165.1 Desulfobacteraceae bacterium | reverse complement strand
AAGGCCAATTTTCGATAACAGGCTTTTAGGTCACTTTCACTGGCATTACGGTCTACGCCTAAAACTTCGTAATAATCTCTTTTGGTTGTCATTTATTTACCTGGCAATTTATCGGGCGTTTCTTGAACAGTATCAATACATAAGCATGGGATTGTCACTAATCTAATACAGAAACACTGGTTGTCAATGAAAATTTAACTCAAGTTTCGCACCTGATTTAAGATTAAAATCATTTAAGACTTGCAGTCTCCGGTTCCGCTTCCNNTAGGTATAAATGTCGTACATACTATCCCAGAAACGATCGTCGGAGAATCGTATCTTTTTGCCATCGTTTATCGTCCCGGTATGGGAATTCAATGTTGTAGTGAAGTCCCCGACTTTCTTTTCGATGTCTTGCGCACCTGATTATCAGTTCTGCAACCATCGCGATATTACGAAGTTCGATAAGATCTGCGGAAACTTTGAAGTCCCAATAATATTCCCGGATTTCTTGCTGGATGATTTCAATTCGTCGTTTTGCCCTTTCCAATCGCTTATTCGATCGGACGATTCCAACATAGTTCCACATGAATCGCCGGATTTCATCCCAGTTTTGAGAAACCATAATGACTTCATCACTGTCTGTGGTTCCCACCTCATCCCAAGACGGAGGGTCCGGGGTAAGACTAAAATCTTGGGTATCGATATCTTTGACAGCCTGCAGGGCGGCTACATGGGAATAAACCAGCGCTTCGATCAAAGAATTACTTGCAAGCCTGTTGGCCCCGTGCAATCCAGTACAGGCTGTTTCGCCGATAGCGTAGAGTCGATGTAAATCCGTTTTGCCGTGCATATCGGTTGCAATGCCCCCGCACATATAATGGGCTGCAGGAACAACCGGGAGCGGTTCCTTTGTCATATCAAAACCAAAAGTGAGGCATTTTTCATATAAATTTGGGAAACGTTCCTTAATGAAATCGGGATTTTTATGAGAAATGTCAAGAAACACGGAATCTGTTCCGCTTTTTTTGAGTTCTGCATCTATGGCCCGGGCAACCACATCGCGGCATGCGAGATCCTTTTGAGCGTCATATTTTTCCATAAAAGGGTCGCCGGAAGCATCAAGCAGTATCGCGCCTTCTCCCCTTAAGGCCTCTGAAATCAAAAAGTTTTTGGCTTCAGGGTGATACAGGCATGTTGGATGAAACTGGACAAATTCAAGGTTGGCTACTGTGGCCCCGGCACGGTAAGCCATGGCAATCCCGTCACCCGTGGCGATATCCGGATTGCTGGTATAAAGATAAACCTTTCCGGCTCCGCCGGTGGCAAGCAACGTGACCTTGGCACAGAAAGTTTTGACCTGGTTGGTCTGCTGATCCAGAACATATGCGCCACAACAGTAGTCTTCATGGGTCGTGGTGATCATGCCTCTTTTCATTCGGGTTGAAATGGTAATGAGATCAATGGCGATGTGNNAGGTCGATCAATTCACGGATCCTGTCGGGGCCGTTTTTAACCACCATTTCAACAACATCCCGGTTGCAAAGCCCGTCTCCGGAAGCCAGCGTATCTTGAATATGAAGATCAAATGAATCCAGTTTGCCAAAAACCGAAGCGATTCCACCTTGGGCATGGGAGGTGTTGCTGTCCATGATTCCTTTTTTGGTGACCAAAGCTACGTCACCGAACTCGGCCACTTTAAGGGCAAAGGTAAGGCCGGCGATGCCGCTTCCGATAATTAGAAAGTCTGTTTTATTTGGTGTCATAACATCACTTTTATCAGTTATTCAAAATGCCTGTTCATGGCAATGTGAATCAGGAATGACTTTTAAAATTAAAAAAAATATGATACCATTATGAAAATTTATAAGCAACCAAGATTAAGGATTTTACAAAGCTAAAAGGGAATACATAGAATTTTATGATTGCTTACGATTTGCAATGTGTCAACGGCCATTCTTTCGAGGGTTGGTTTGAAGACAGAAAGGCTTATGAAACGCAGAAAAATAAGTCGCTTATCGCTTGTCCGGTTTGTAACAGCACTTCAATTGCCAGGGTACCCTCGACTTTTGCTATAAAATCATCACATCCTTTAAAAGAATTTTCTGATCAACAGGCAGACCTTGAAAACATTGGTAAAAAGATAGTAGATTTTGTTGAAAAAAATTTTGATGATGTCGGAGCTGATTTTGCCAAAGAAGCCTTGAAAATGCATTATGGTGTTACAAAGGCGAGAAATATCAGAGGCGTCAGNNCGGATGAACCTGGGCACCCCATGCCTTAAGGTTTTCTGAAATGAATGCAATGATTTTCTGATGTATGACCTGCCCCTTTCCTTCTACAAACATCGGTTCCCCGAATTTAATATAGAGTTTCTTGCTGGGATCGACAGGACCCATATCTTTGATGATTTTTCCATTTCCTTGGAAGTCGGTCTTTAATGCAACCGGTACTACCGGAACATTGGCCCGTTGTGCCAACTTGACGCCCAATGAGTTAAACGTCGTGCCATCGAATATGGCGCTTCGGGTGGCCTGAGGGAATATGATAATGGAACAGCCACTGNNGTGACCTTGCTGAATGCAAGCAGTATGCAAGGGAGAACCAGCGTGTCGAGAAGGCTCATGTGGTTGGCGACATAAACAACCGGCCCCTTATGGCCGCTAAGGGCTTTTAATCCGGATATATGAAACTTTCCACCTGCCGATTCTACAATCTTAAGGACACCAAGGGATCCTTTTGCCCATGTTTTGCCTTCATAAGGCATCTTTCGCGCGGTAAGACTTTCTGCGAGAATGATAATAAGAAGCTGTGTATAATAGATCAGTGTTGCCCAACTGCGAAATTTCTCCACAAAAATACGACGTTTTCGGGAGCTGTGATAACAGAATTCGGTTTTGAGAAGATGCCAGAGGTGATCTGTCGTCATTTGTCCTTTTCAATTCGGCTCAGCAAAAATTGATCTCAAAAACTCTCTGTCAATCTGTTAAAAATCAAATTATTCGAGACCGACCGGATTTGAAGAAGCCAAACGAATATTTTCTTCAAATCGAGAATTAAGGCGGTTTAAACGACTTCTTTGTTCGTTCACACAGATTGATATAGATTTTAAATTTTCTTCGGGATAAGGGGGCTTTTTCGCGATTTCAAGACAAAAATCCAGCCCTTCTTCAAGATTATTTTTATATTCAAGCAGAGTTATGATTTCTTTTTTTGTATAAGAGGAGCTCAATACTTTATTTTCAAAATCATCCATGTACATTTCAATTTCTTTGGCAAACATATGGGGACGTTCTGATGAAACCAAAGATGGTCCTCTTCCATAAATATGGTCTACCATCTCTCTAAGCGTGTAAAATTTATTGAACCATTCTATATTGGGTCCGGGGCATATTGACTGGGGTGCATTTTGTTCATTGGCGATTCCCAGCGAAATGAGTGCTCCGTTCCCTAAATGATCGCAGATACAGTTTTTTACCACAACTTTTCCTCGAAGTCTTTCCTTTTCATCCGTTGAAATTTCCATATGTTCAATTTCTTTTAGTTTTGCCGCTTGATATTTTCGTGATGCCAAACAGATCGGTTTTTCGGTAAATTCGGTGTTGGATACCAGGATTTTTTTTGGGCACGGTGAGCCGGGCCGGCCTTCCATCACCCTCTTTTTGGTCCATAACTCTGATCCTGTTCCNNGCTCACGTGTGGAATCATCCACGCGTGTAACTTCGGGAACCAGCAGAAAAGGACTGGCCCAGCCTGTTAGATCCATACCAAAATCTTTTCTGAGTCTGCATACTTCGCCATGGTTGCCGATGCCGCCTTGGACGGTGATAAGCGGATGAATGTTCATCGCCGACTCAGGATATTCCCATCCCATTTTT
>DNGT01000193.1 GCA_003486165.1 Desulfobacteraceae bacterium | reverse complement strand
GACCGGAATGGTGATTGCCATTGACGCTTACGGGCCGATTACCGACAATGCCGGTGGAATTGCCGAGATGGCGGAAATGGATGAGAGCGTCAGGGCCGTAACCGATCCGCTGGATGCCGTGGGAAATACCACCAAGGCAGTGACCAAAGGGTATGCCATCGGTTCGGCCGGTCTGGCGGCTTTGGTTCTGTTTGCAGCCTATGTAGAGGAATTTGCTCTACAAGGTAAAGCTGGCGCTGAAGTCTTGAGATTCGACCTGTCCGATGTCAACGTTATTATCGGTCTTTTTGTCGGCGGGCTTTTGCCGTACCTGTTTGCCTCTATCGCCATGAAAGCGGTGGGAAGTGCCGGTGGGGCCGTGGTTGAAGAGGTGCGTCGCCAGTTCCGCGAAATTCCGGGCATCATGGAAGGAACCGGAAAACCGGATTACGGTGCATGTGTGGATATTGTCACCAAGTTTGCTTTGAAAGAAATGATCGTCCCCGCACTTTTGCCGGTTGCGGCACCTCTTGTCGTCGGACTGGTGCTGGGCAAGGTGGCGCTTGGCGGACTTTTGATCGGGAGTATCGTTACCGGTGTTTTTCTTGCCATTTCCATGACCACCGGCGGGGCTGCCTGGGACAATGCCAAGAAATACATTGAAGACGGCCACTTGGGCGGAAAAGGAAGCGATGCCCATCATGCGGCGGTTACCGGCGACACGGTTGGCGATCCTTACAAGGATACCGCAGGTCCGGCCATCAACCCGATGATCAAAATCCTGAATGTTGTGGCACTTTTGATGGTACCTTTCTTGATTTAATACAACATTCATAAAAACAGATACAATTTAAAAGGATCGGCGCTTTATTGCGCCGATCCTTTTTATTGTATTAGCTGGTTGATTGTTTGTTGATTGTATGATATGTATATCAAAAGATTGTTGGAGCGAATAACATCAATTCCTAACTTGTCGTGGAAGATTGTTTTCAGGTTTTAAATAATAATCAACCGGTGTTAAGATGACGAAGAAGACAGATAAAGAAGGAACAGAAACACCCAAACAAAAGATACGGGAATTCAGAGTGGGAGACCTTGCGGTCTATCCTGCCCATGGTGTTGGACGAATTAATTCCATTGAAACCAGAATCGTCAACGGCGAAGAACATGATTTTTATATGATGAAAATCATTGAAAATGAAATGACGATCATGATTCCGACCTGGAATGTTGAACAGGTCGGGTTAAGGGACGTCATTGATAAGAAAGAGATTCCTAAAGTTTACGAAGTTATGAAAAAAAGGGAGGATTCAACTTCTGAGACCCAGACTTGGAATCGCCGATACAGGGAATACATGGACAAGCTTAAAACCGGTTCCCTTTATGATGTGGCTGAGGTATACAGGGATCTTTCCATATTAAAATTAACAAAAGACCTGTCCTTTGGTGAACGAAAGCTTTATGATACTGCTCAAACCCTTCTGGTCATGGAACTTTCCACCGCCAGTGATACGGATGAAAAGACGATTATGTCTGAAATGGAAATACTTTTTCCTCCTAAAAAATCCGAGAGCGCGGACGATGAAGATACTCCCGACGAATAACCCGCCTTTTTAGAACATGCACGACCAGAGTGCCTTTACCATTCTTGTTGAACCACTCGATTCCGGCAAGCGTCTTGATCTATACATCGCCTCTTGCATTTCTGAATGTTCCCGTTCTATTGCCGTCAATCTGATCCGTAATGGAAAAATTCGGGTTCAGGGTATGGTTAGAAAGCCAGGTTATCGGGTAAAGGCAGGTGATGAGATCTGTGGCTGTATACCCCCTCCTGCGCCCGTCCTATTCAAACCAGAGCCAATTCCCATCGACATCCTGCATGAAGACGACGATATTATCGTTATCAATAAACGACCCGGGCTGGTGGTCCACCCTGCACCTGGGCATTACAGCGGAACCTTGGTGAACGCTCTTCTTTATCACTGTCCAAAGCTAAACGGTATCGGCGGCGAACTGCGGCCGGGGATTGTACACAGACTCGACAAAGATACATCCGGTGTGTTGGTGGCGGCTAAAAATGATAGGGCACACCTTCACCTGTCAAGACAGTTTAAATCAAGGCGGGTTAAAAAGAAGTATCTGGCCCTTGTTTATGGTAAGATGGAATCGGATTCAGGATCGGTTTCACTTCCCATCGGTCGGCATCCTGTAGACCGGAAAAAAATGTCGACAAATAGCAGAAAAAGTCGAGTTGCCGAGACAACGTGGCAAATCAGAGAACGTTTTGAATTGGCAAGCCTCATCGAGGTTAATTTAAAAACCGGCCGGACGCATCAAATTCGGGTTCACTGTGCTGCCATCAAGCATCCGGTTATGGGCGATAAAGTTTATGGCACCCGTAAGACAGGGAAAAATGTTGCTTACGGTAAAAATCTATTCGGATCGGTTCCAAGACAGATGCTCCATGCGTGGCGTATTGAGCTAACTCACCCGGTAACAGAGGCGATGGTTTCTTTTGAAGCACCCATACCGTCTGATATGCAGGCTGTGATAACCGCCTTGCGTCAAATATCTTTTAGAGACCTTTGAAAAAAGGCCCCTTTTGTCCAATCCCGGCGTTAGGCTCAAATTTTAATCCTCGAAATACTTAATGTATGTCTGTGGTTAAAATTTTCGCCCGCCTTGGTCTTGAACAAAATTGAACATTTTTCAAAAGGTCTCTTTCACTACTTAAGAGATGATAAAAATGACACACACAATTATGCCTGTGGTTATTGTTACCGGTGCATCAAGAGGATTAGGCGCGGCTGTAGCGCGCTGGTTGGCAAAAGCCCGAGCGGCGGTTACCCTCATTTCCAGATCCGAAAACAGGCTTAAAGATGTGGCGATGGAGATTCGCTCGTTGGGAGGAAAGCCCCTGGTATTTACGGCAGATGTTTCCAACCCAGATGCCTGCCGCAATGCCGTTGAGGTGACTCTGGATAGATTTGGTCGGATTGATGCCTTGGTGAACAATGCCGGCATTATCCAGCCCATTTCATCCATTGCCCGAGCAGATCCGGATAACTGGCGGTATAATATTGAAGTGAATCTTTTGGGACCATTTTATATGATACAGGCCGCGATATCTTCTTTGCGCAGTCAGAACGGGCGGATTGTAAATGTGAGCAGCGGCGCAGCGAATCGCGTCCTGGAAAATGTCAGCGCGTATTGCGCTGCCAAAGCAGCCTTGAATCATTTTACACGGGTGCTGGCTGAAGAAGAACCTGAATTGACGGCTGTGACGGTTCGGCCTGGCGTTGTTGACACCGACATGCAGGCAACCATTCGGAATGAGGGGCTGAATGCCATGCCTGACCAACAACTGGCGTATTACCGGCAGCTTAAGGCACTCGGAGAGCTCGAACCTGCCGAGATTCCCGGCCGTTCCATTGCCTGGCTGGCGCTTCATGCACCCACAGAATTCAGCGGTCAATTTTTCGATTACGATGATCCGCGTATTGCCAAACCTGCACTGAAAGCCTTTGGGAAAAAATTAGTAACTTTACGGATTGTTGAGTAAAGAATCATGGCCTAAAGGACTATGTTTTTCAGAGCGAAACAAAATGTTAAGAGGGTGTTAAGCGGTCTTTAAACGCTTCGATGGCGTCTCGAAGCATACGACGGATAAAAACCTCTTTGTCGCCGTTGGCAAGCTGCTGGTAGGAGATGTTGTCGGGATGTGATGCAACCAGTTCGGGGGGGCTTGATTTGCATGCGAGCTTGATCTTGTCGAAGTCCTGAACTATTTCTACAAGATTGTATTTTTTACAGGGNNTTAAACTTCGTGGCCGGCCCGAAATCAAGGATTCCCATAATGAGTTCATAATAGGCAATTGAGCTGTTTTCTCCGGGCTGGGCAAGGAAATAAAGCGTTTTGTCTGAAAGATCTGACAAACGGGTTTTGAGGTTATATGATTCTTTGAAGCGTTTTTCCCAATGTCCAAATGTCCGCTGTTGCAGTACTTTGGATCGATAGGCTTGAATGTTAACGATTTTTGTCATGGCATGTTGGGATATTGGCAGGCAGTTAAGCATTACCTAAATCAAGCAGACGAAAATCGAGTTCAAGACGAAGACGATACTCAAACCCTGAATGAGTGAAAGCGAAATTTGTTAACAGCTATTTAAGGTTTAAGCCGCATCTTTATTATAGCAGATCAGGCAGCACTGTAAGCAGCGGTTCGATTCATGCCGGGCGTCTTCTTCGCTGATGACGAGATCTGCCTCAACGAACGACTTAATCCGTTCGTCCACCGGTAGTTCCGGCATTTTCGTTCTGGATAATTTCGTTAATCCGGGAACCGATTCGAAAATGGACACAGGAATGTTATTTTTAAACAATGTTTTTGCCGGTGGTGTGAGATCCTGGCCGGTCAGGTACATGTGAATGGATCGGGCTGCCCTGCGTCCGGCGCCGATGGCGGAAACAACG
>DNGT01000341.1 GCA_003486165.1 Desulfobacteraceae bacterium | reverse complement strand
TTTGGAATTCTTTGAGATCCGGATATTCCTTCAACAGGCGATCCCGTTCTTTACGGGCTGTTTTACCCATCTCGATTAGTTCTTGTCTGCTGAGCGTGCTGTTCTTTCTTTCTAAACTTAAAAGATTTCCCATGGTATTAATTCTTAGCAGAAATCATGCCAATGCCTTTGTTAAACATAATTTATATGAATAATAAGCAGTTATGCTTTTTGATGCGAACAAGATACAAAAATATTATATTAAATTCTATGAATTTTATTTCATATTGTGAACTCGTTTTCCTAATCTAAAATCGTACTTATGTTGTAAATCTAAAACCGGGTTTCAATATTCCTTTTTTGATCTTTCCAAGTCCCGTTGCTCGTCACGCCGTCGGATAGTATCACGTTTATCATACTTACGTTTACCTCTGGCAAGAGCCAATGTCAGCTTGGCCTTTCCGTTCTGGAAATAAATCTTTAAGGGGATAAGAGAAAACCCCTTTTCATTAACTTTGCCGTATAGTTTGTTGATTTCATATCTGTGTAAAAGGAGTTTTCTTTTTCTTAAGGGATCATGATTTCCGTAATGGGCAAAAGGATAAGCACCGATGTGTATCTGATGAACAAACACTTCGCCTTTATTAATTCTGGCATAAGAATCTTTTAAATTAACCCGACCGAGTCGGAGGGATTTAACTTCTGTTCCCAAAAGAACCATACCTGCTTCATACGTCTCTTCGATAAAATAGTTGTGTCTGGCTTTTCTGTTTTCAGTAATTATTTTTATATGGTTTGAGCTCAAATGCTTTTTCTCTCCTTCCAATAAGACATTTGTCCTTTATTCCATAGTTTTCTCCGAGGTGTAGGCTCTACCCTCCGGCCAGAAAGCTCTCAAGCTGAAAGCGGAACCTTTTGCCATCATTACAATTAAAAGCAAAACGAACTGAGTTCCTGAATAAACAGGGGAGATCATGGCTCGGTGTATCCCAATTCAAAAAGTGTACTGTTATAAGTACCGAGCAACAGTTCCATAATGCCTGTTTCGGATGTCTCTTTAAGAACATCCTTAACGAACAAGGCAGCATCTTTAGCATCAAGAGATCTAATAATTTTTTTAATTGCCGGTATTGATTGAGGATTCATACTTAATTTGCTTATTCCCAACCCCAAAAGAATCGGTATATTCACAGGATCACTTGCCATTTCTCCGCAGATGCAGACNNAAAAAGTATACCTTCTTTATCCAGAGAATCGGCTGCTTTGTTCAATATCTTTTTGGCAGCAAGGACTTCATCATGGCATGATATCATGGGGAGAAGTATTCTGATAGGACCGAAAGCAGAGGCTCTTAATAAGGCTCGGAGCTGTGTCTTGAAAACATCCGGGTTTTTTAAACAGTACCGTATACCTCGAAGGCCCAAAACAGGATTTTTTTCATCCGAATTTGAGGCATAAGAAGCCACCTTATCACCACTGATATCTAATGTTCGAATCGTAACGGGAAGAGGCGCCATCACTTCGACGATATCCTTATAATTGTCGAACAGATCATGTTCATCCGGGAAATCGTTCTGGCTAAGATATTGAAATTCCGTTCGATAAAGCCCGATTCCATCTCCACCGTATTTTATTACTGATACAACTTCTTCAGGGAGCTCGATATTGCCCATAACTTCCAGTTTAATACCATTAGTTGTTTTGGCTGGGAGATGACTGTTTCGGGTAATTACAGCCTTATGTCTTTCGTAATTGGATTGCCGTTCTTCGAACTGAATAAGGGTTTTATCGGTGGGATGGACAATAACAATTCCCTCAGTTCCATCCACAATGATAATGTCATCGCTTTTTATTAAAAGTGTCGCTTTTTCAAGACCCAAAACCGCCGGGATTTCAAGTGATCGGGCGATAATTCCAGTGTGTGAAGTCTTTCCCCCGAGATCAGTTATAAGCCCTTTTATTTTTTCCAGTTGTATCTGACTCGTTTCCGCAGGAGAAAGGTCGACAGCCACAAGAATGACCCGTTTTCCAATAGCACCAATGTCAAGCGTTTTTGCCCCGACAAGATTTTGCATAATACTTTCGGATACTTGGACTATATCTGACATTCTTCCTTGCAAATAAGGGTCCGGCATATTTCTGAACATATTTTTAACATTCGATACGACTTTTTTGAGGGCCCATTCAGCGTTTACCAGTTCTTTTTCTATGGTTTCGACGGTTTTGCCATAAAGCATCTTGTCTTTATACAAGACCTTGTGAGTTTCAAGTATATGTATGTGCTGTCGTAATTCTTCAGGGGTTGTTTCAATGATTTCTTGAAGCTTATCTTTGGCACGCTTTACGGCAGATTTAAACCGCTTGATTTCATTTTGCACGTTGTCTTTACTGATGAAATATTTATCGACAACATCTACACCTTCTTTTCCAACCAGATATGCTTTGCCAATGCAGATACCCGGAGAAACATTGATACCGTGCAGTCGTAATTCACTTTTTTTGGTACTAAGCATGTCTGACTATTCTCCAAAACCACTTTCAATCAACTGAACCAGGTCGTTTAAAATCCCAAGATCAGATTGATCATCAATTGTTAATGTAATTA
>DNGT01000120.1 GCA_003486165.1 Desulfobacteraceae bacterium | reverse complement strand
CTCTGGATTACATGTACAAGGACCGCCTGCTATAATAAATGGAAATGACACGTCACGCTGACGCGCCAGAAAGGGAATGCCGGCCAGATCCAATATGTTGAGTATATTCGTATAATTAAGCTCATAAAGAAGGCTGAAACCGATGATATCGAACTCGTTTAGTGGTTTTTGTGATTCCAGCGAAGCAACCGATAGCCGGGATGATCGGAGATATTCCTCCATATCGGATGCAGGTGCAAAAACCCTTTCAGCAACAATTTTTGGGTGGCTGTTAAGGATATGATACAGTATCTGAAGTCCGAAATGAGAGGTTCCGATCTCATATAGATCCGGAAAAGCAAGTGCAAAACATAAGTCCATCTTGCTGTGATCTTTTTTAATGGTGTTGATTTCAGAGCCTAAATATCGGCTGGGTTGCTCTATCAGGGGTAAGATGTCTTGAATGCTTTTTATGCTCATGATATATATTTTCTCACAAATCACACCACTTGAATGGCCGACAGAAATACATGGGTGAAAAACAGGTTACACTCAATCGTATTATACGGGAGCTCAAAATGCCAGAAATAAAATCGCAAAATAATATACTTATAATTTCAGCGGCTTCCCTTCTTGTTTTATTTAATCTGTTTTTTATTATTACACCGGCTCTCCTCAACGCTGAAAATCTGCGTGAAAGCGCGGTAGTGAAAGCCATTCGAAAAGTCAGTCCAGCAGTGGTTAACATAAGCTCAGAGTTTGAGGTTCGCAAGCGTGCAAATCCGTTTTACGGGTTTGGAATGGATCCGAGCTTTGAATCTTTTTTCAGAGACTTTTTCGACCCTGGTTTCGAACAACAATACAAACGAACCAGTCTGGGATCCGGAGTCATTATTGATGGTAAACGAGGATTTATTCTTACCAACAAACACGTGCTCTTAAAAAGTTCAACCATTACAGTAGTTTTAAGGGACGGACGTGAGTTCAAAGCACAAATTATAGGTGCAGATCCTGATTCTGATCTCGCTGTATTGCGTATTTCCCCCAAAGGCGATCTCCCGGCTATTGATATGGGTGATTCCAACAATCTTATGATTGGTGAAACGGTGATCGCCATCGGAAATCCTTTTGGTTTCTCAAACACCGTAACAACAGGTGTGATCAGCGCCACCAATCGGAGTATAAAAGTCGACGATGCATTCTACCATGATTTTATCCAGACGGATGCCTCTATTAATCCAGGAAACAGCGGCGGACCTCTATTGAATATATATGGTGAGCTTATCGGTATTAATACCGCCATATATGCCAAAGCCCAAGGAATCGGTTTTGCCATACCCATTAACAAAGCCAGAAGGATTGTTACAGATCTTATCAAATACGGGGAGGTTATACCAGCCTGGATAGGTGTTACTGTACAAGATTTGGATGATGAACTGGCCCAATATCTTAAAGCAACGGCTGTCAAAGGCGTATTGGTTAAAAAAACTGAAAAGTCTGGTCCTGCCTTTAAAGCCGGCATTTACGAGGGAGATATTGTACAATCTATTGGATCTCGCAAAATTCTTTCTCAAAACGACTTTAATACAGCGATGAGCAACATTTCTGCTGGAGAAACCATTGATATAACGATATGGAGAGTTGGCCAAACAAAAGAGGTTTCTGTGAAATCTTCATCCTTTCCAATAGAGCTGGCTTTGGACTTGGCTCACAACATTCTCGGAATTACGGTAAAAAATCTTTCAAAGAAAAATCGTTATATTTACAAGACATATACGCAAGAAGGTGTGGTGATTACAGAAATTAATCGCAATTCATATCTCGCTCATATCGGCGCTAGGCCCGGAGATGTTATTCGACAGGTGGATGAATTAACGATAAAAAACATTAACGATTTTAAAAAGGCGATTATTAAATATCATAATAAAACGTCTTTGATTATCGTTTTACAGCGCCAAGATCAACTTTATAATATTACGGTTAAATTATAACTAGTGTCTATCCATAAATGATCCTTTTGCCCAATCTCTGCGTTATGCNNTATAAAGGGTTGGGTCCGAACCCGTCGTGATTCAAAAAACTTTTCGTTTATTGAAGTCAACGACGGATCTTGCTTGAAAAATATTCAGATAATTGCTAACAACACGTTGAAAAATTACAACAATATTACCAACCTCTCTACTGGATCCGCTGTCTCTGTTTCCGGAAAACTTGCAGAATCAAAAGGTTCCGGGCAAAAATGGGAGGTTATAGCGAAAACGGTTGAAATTTTAAGTGTCGCTCCCGAAACCTACCCGCTTCAGAAAAAACGTCACACAGATGAATTTTTAAGAACCATTGCTCATTTAAGACCGCGAACCAATAAATACGGCGCCACATTTCGAATCCGATCGGAGTTATCCTACGCTATTCATAACTTTTTTAGACAAAAAGGGTTTAAATATATCCATTCACCTGTCATCACCGGCTCAGATTGTGAAGGGGCGGGGGAGCTGTTTCGCGTAACCACACTGGCTCTGGATAATTTGCCGTTTAAAGACGGCAAAACCGACTATACCAACGATTTTTTTGGAAAAGAGGCAAATCTAACGGTATCCGGGCAATTGTCCGCAGAAATGTTTGCTCTTGCCCTTGGAGATGTTTACACCTTCGGGCCAACTTTTCGCGCTGAAAACTCCAACACCAGTAGACATGTTGCGGAATTTTGGATGGTTGAACCGGAGATGGCATTCTGTGATTTGGAAGGAAATATGGATCTTGCTGAAGAAATGATAAAATTTTTAACAAGATTTGTTCTTGAAGAATGTAGCGATGACATTGAACTCTTTGCAAAATATGTGGATAAATCCTTGATAAAAACTCTCGAAAATGTCGCGTCATCTGATTTTAAACGTCTTTCCTATACCTCGGCTGTAGACATACTAAAAAGATCTGAAAAAAAATTTGAATATGATATCGATTGGGGAAGAGACCTTCAAACCGAACACGAACGCTATTTAACAGAACAATATTTTAAAAAGCCTTTAATTGTCTTTGACTACCCAAAAACCATAAAACCGTTTTATATGCGTTTAAACAATGATCATCAAACTGTAGCAGCTATGGATGTTCTTGTGCCTCGAATTGGAGAAATTATTGGCGGAAGCCAGCGGGAAGAACGCCTTGAGGTGCTTGAAAGGCGGATGGATGAAATGGATATGCCGAAAGAGAATTACTGGTGGTATTTGGATTCAAGGCGTTTCGGATCTGTTGAACACAGTGGCTTTGGTCTTGGGTTCGAACGACTGCTTATGTTGATAACGGGGATCGGCAACATACGGGATGTTATCCCCTTTCCAAGAACGCCCAACAATATAGAATTTTAACAATTCCTTTATACCTAAACTTTCATACATCTCAGCTTCGCCAGTTCTTCTGCATAGCCATAAAGGTGAAGTCCCTTGCTTTCAACGATCATTTCACCGTCTTTTACACCAATCTCGCCGGCCATATATTCTTTGAGATTTTGAATTCCAGCCAGATTCGCCGGCATGCCGCCCCAAAGATCCCAGGAGCGAAAATATACAATGAAATGAAGCGCGCCATCCTGAATTCTTGTGTCTATGGATCGTAGACACGGCGGGTCTATTAGGGTTAGGTCGGAAGGGTGTGCCACTTGAAGCACCATCTGGTTGTTTCTGCTCCCGAATTTTTTATACGTTTGAACAATCCATTCGATTTGATTTAAATAAAGTTTGCCGTCTTCTTTAAAAACAGCTTTTCCGTCCACATCTCTTTTGTCTATGATCTCCGTATTCCCTTCTTCCCACCATTTAAACTTTTCCTCTGAAATCGGCGCCCGGGTTAATCTTTCTCCATATGTATAAGATTCCCCCGGTGCTTTTTGTCCGGTCATAATATATTCAATGTACGATCTTTCATAGCCTTCCCCGCCGTATATATACGCTTCTTCCACCGGGTTTGGAATACCACAGGATGGAGGTATATCTGGCAACAGCGGTTGGGTTCCCGGGTATTTTATATGGCCGGTAAAAAAATCATATTCAAGCCTTGTCTGTCCTGCATAACTTCCGCGGTCTATTTGAAACTTTCTGCCATGATCAAGTATATCATGAACGGCCTGAAACCAAAGGTCGGGTAAATCTCTTGCTTGAATTTTATGAATGTACATCTTTAATCCTTGTTCCTAAAAATAGACTCCTTTATATATCCAACATGCTGACTTCAAGGGCATTGTCGTTGATAAATTCTCTTCGGGGCTCTACCTGCTCTCCCATGAGAACGGTGAAAATTTCATCGGTTTCAACAGCGTCCTCAACTTTTACTTGTAGCAGTGTTCTTTTGTCTGGATTCATTGTAGTTTCCCAGAGTTGGAGTGGATTCATCTCACCAAGACCTTTATATCTTTGAATACCAAGCCCCTTTTTTCCCTCATTAATAAAATAGGAAAGTAATTTCTCTTTATCATCAATCCATAAAGCGTCTTGATCATCTTCTTTATTAAAAATATAAAACGGTGGTTTATCATTTTTTAAAATATTTTTGCTTAACATCAGGCTTGTTTGAAAATCGTTTGAATAAATAAGGTTTCTGCTGATATTTAAGGGGTTAATCCTCTTCGATAAATCGACCAGTTTTAGTTCCTTCTGTTTATCAAAAGACGGCGTAACGGTCATTTCATAAATATTTCTTTCATTATTCCATATAATGTCGCTGACTTTATAATCATTTTTATTCAGCGTGTCTTTAAGTTGAATCATCTTCTGTTGGTCTTGCAGAAAATCTTTATTTTCAACCCCTTCTTTAAAGAGTATTTCGATTAAATCACTGATAATTCCTTTTTCTTTAAATTTCGATATGATGGAAAAATATTCAGATAAATTTGCCATAAAAATATAAAGATTGTGTTCCGACAAAATTTCTTCACTTTCTCCCAACTTCACATTTTTCTTATTACACGTCCTTTTTAAGATGTGATCATTCAACTCTTTTTCGTCTTTTAAATAAATTTCTTTCTTTCCCTTCCCAACTTTAAATAATGGGGGTTGGGCAATGTACAGGTAGCCATTATCTATCATCTCGGGCATATGCCTGTAAAAAAACGTCAAAAGGAGTGTCCTGATGTGCGATCCATCAACATCAGCGTCCGTCATGATAATTGTTTTGTGATACCTTATTTTTTCGATGTTATATTCTTCCTGACCGACACCGGTTCCAAGGGCGGTAATTATATTTTTAATTTCTTCGCTTCTTAAAATTTTATCAAATCGAGATTTTTCAACATTTAAAATTTTTCCTTTTAAAGGCAAAATAGCTTGAAATTTCCTATCACGCCCCTGTTTTGCACTGCCTCCGGCCGAGTCGCCTTCAACAATAAAAAGCTCTCTTTCTAATGGATCCGAAGCCTGGCATTCGGCAAGCTTCCCCGGAAGTGTAGAATCGATAAGAGCCCCTTGTTTTCTAGCGAGGTCTCTGGCGCGCTTGGCTGCGTCTCTAGCCCTTGCAGCATCAATAGCCTTAGTAATTATTTTCTTGGCTATGAATGGATTTTCCTCTAAAAACATACTCAACTTCTCGTTAACCAGAGATTCTACAAGTCCTTTCACTTCACTATTGCCGAGTTTTGTTTTTGTTTGACCTTCAAACTGTGGGGATTTTATTCGAATGCTGATTACAGCTGTTAAACCTTCCCTAATATCATCTCCACTGATTTTAGCCTTTAGATTTTTTGGAAGGTTTCCATTTGTTGAATATTGATTAATACTACGTGTTAATCCGGCCTTGAAACCGATAAGATGAAATCCCCCTTCAATCGTATTGATATTATTTGCAAAAGAAAATATTTTTTCCTTGAACGTATCATTATATTGAATGGCAACTTCGATTTGAACGTCGTTTTTTATGCCCTCTATAAATATCGGTTTGTGAAGCGATGAATTTATTTTATTTAGATATTCCACAAACGANNTCGAATCAGAATCTCATAATTAAAGTTGTCCGTTTCTAAAATTTCGATATCAGGAACAAAATGTATTTTTGTGCCTCTTTTTTTTGTTTTACCGATAACACTCAGTTCTCTGGTTTTTTTACCTTTTTCAAAAGTCTGATAATAAATTTTGTTGTCGGAATACACCTCGACTTCCATGATTTTTGAAAGCGCATTTACCACTGAAACACCCACACCATGAAGTCCACCAGACACCTTATATGAATCATTATCAAATTTACCGCCGGAATGAAGTTTTGTCATCACAACCTCAACGGCCGGCATATTCTCTGATTTTTGGATACCGACAGGTATTCCCCTCCCATTATCTTCAACACTGACACTGTTATCCGTATGAATGATAACTTTTATCAAATCACAATAACCCGCCATGGCTTCATCAATACTGTTATCCACGACTTCGTAGACCAAATGGTGAAGCCCCTCCAGACTAACGTTCCCGATATACATAGACGGTCTTTTTCTAACCGCCTCTAATCCTTCGAGAACTTTTATTTGATCTGCGGTATATAGGTTTTCTTCTTTTTTCATATTCTCATCGGCATGATGACACTTAAATATGTATCATCGTTTTCCCCTTCGATTAAACACGGCTTTTCTTTATCAAGTATATTAACAACAACCTTTTCAGTATCAATTACGCTTAATATTTCTATGATGTATCTGGGATTAAATGCAACTTCAATGGGATCGCCTTTATAGTCGATAACCATATCTTCTTTTGATTCACCCAAGTCCGGATTTGTTGTGGTAATAGAAATATTGTCTTCTTTAAAATTAAAAATAACGCCTTTATAGTCTTCAGAAGATAAAATAGACATTCTTTTTAACATCATCAAAAACTTTTTTTTATCCAAATGGATCGTGTGGGCAGATCCTCTTTGTATAATATCGCCATATTCAGGAAAATTTCCTTCAAGAAGTCTTATGATGACGGTTTCATAATCTTTTTTGATAATAAAATTATTATTTTTAACACCAATTTGAACAGTTCCCGAAGAATCTAAAAATTTTATAACTTCATTCATTCCTTTTTTAGGAATAATTATACCGATTTCCTGGGGCAGTTGTATGTCTTTTTCATAAACACAATCTGCTTTTGATAGCCGGTTACCATCAGTTGAAACCATTCTTACAACGTTTTTTTCCTTTTGATGAATAATTTCAAAATATATTCCGGTGATATGGGTCCTTTTCTCATCAGAAGCACCGGTAATAATGACTGTTTTTTCAATCATTTTTCTAAAAATTTCAGACTCGATGCTGAAAAAGTCGACATCTTCTATTATTGGCGTTTCGGGAAAATCATCTGGATTTAATCCTACAATGTTATACTCTACATGATTATTACCTATTTTAATCCAATAGTTGTCGGATGCACTAATTTGTATATCTTCACTTGGAAACTCTCTAACAATTTCGTAAAATTTTCTTGAATTTATCGTTAATATCCCCTGTTTTTCTATGCTTGCCGGGTATAAGCCTTCGAAACCTGTCTCAAGGTCCGTTACAACCAATACTATTCCTTTATCTGTTGTTTTTATTAGGATGTTTGACGTAATAGCTAAGTTGCTTTTTCGCCCGGTTATTCCTTGTACTTTAGACAGTATATCAAGGATATCGTTTTTTTGAATTTTAAACTTCATCATCTATTCCTTATTTTTTTTTATAAATATACAATAATAATTAAACATTGTTCATAACGATAATAATCTTATAATTTACTTAAATAAAAGAAAAAAAATGAATTAAAACTGTTTAAAAAAAAAATAAAAAATAATTAAAATTAATAGATTATAAAAAGCATAAATTTTATTGTTAATAAGTAGTGATTTATTGAAAAAATATCAATATAAAAAGCGGCTGTTATAATGCGCGTTTTTAAGAGCGATGTAAAACTTTTAAAAATACTATATATAGTACTTATTTTTATTTGATATAAGAATATATACCGTTTATAAGAATGTTACAAGTGTTTTTACCGTGTATTTACCAATAAACAAATAGCCAAAGAAAGTATGATGAAATTTATCGCTGATTTTCATGTTCATTCCCGTTTTTCCAGAGCAACGGCGAAGAATTTGGATTTTGAAAATTTATATATTTCAGCTCAACTTAAAGGATTATCGGTTATCGGAACCGGTGATTTTACTCATCCGGGATGGTTTGCTGAAATTAAAGAAAAACTCATACCAGCAGAACCTGGAATGTTTAGATTAAAAGATGAAATTTCAAGGTTGTGCGATNNAAAAATCATAATCTTGTGTTTCTATCCGATTTAAATCAGGTTGAGAACTTTAATTCAAAATTAGATAAGATTGGAAATATAACATCTGATGGAAGACCCATACTTGGTCTTGATGCCAGAGACCTTTTAGAAATACTTCTTGAGACATCTGATCAGGCATTTCTTATACCGGCTCACATCTGGACACCATGGTTTTCACTACTGGGATCAAAATCAGGTTTCGATTCTATAGATGAATGTTTTGAGGATCTAACGCCTTTTATATTTGCAGTTGAAACAGGCCTTTCCTCAGATCCAGCGATGAACTGGCGAATATCCGCACTGGACGGCCTTACACTGGTGTCAAATTCTGATGCACACTCACCATTAAAATTAGGACGGGAGGCAAATCTGTTTGATACAGACATGTCATATTCAGCCATAAAATCTGCTATCAAAAGTGGTGATCCAGAAAGGTTTTTAGGAACGTTAGAGTTTTTTCCGGAAGAAGGGAAATATCACCTTGATGGACACAGAAATTGTGATGTGCGCTCTTGGCCCACCACAACACGAGAACAGGGAGGAATATGTCCGATTTGTGGAAAACCGCTTACCCTGGGTGTTTTGTACCGGGTGGAAGAGCTTGCAGATCGACCGGAAGGCGTTAAACCTAAAAAATACCATCCATATTACCATATCATTCCCCTTGTTGAGATTTTGTCCGAAGTTTTAAAGGTAGGTCCGAACTCAAAAAAAGTTATGGGATATTACAGAAATCTGCTTGAAAAACTGGGATCTGAATTTGACATTTTAACGACGCTAAAAAGAGATATAATCGACACAGCAGGACTGTCCTTGCTTGGGGAAGCGATCACAAGGGTGCGCCAAAATAAAATCGTTCTTTTACCAGGATATGATGGAGAATTTGGCAAGATAAAAATTTTCAGAAAAGATGAAAGAAAGAAACTTCAAAGACAAAAATCTCTTTTTATTATAGATTCTACCGCTTCATTATCCAATAGAAGAAAAGAAAGTAAACAACAGTCACAACCTTATATACCGCACAATGTGATGATAAAAGATACGCCGGATAAGACCAAGGGAAAGAGGTTTGACACCATCGAGTTAAATAGAGAACAACGTCGGGCTGTAGAATATGATGGGGGCGCATTAATCATCATTGCTGGACCTGGAACCGGTAAAACACGCACCCTAACCCAAAAAATTGCATATCTGATTCAAAAAAAGAGGATTTCACCGCAGAATATCCTTGCGGTGACCTTTACGAACAAGGCTTCTCAGGAAATGCGTCAACGACTTGAAATTATATTCGGAAAATCGAAAATTCAACCCTTTATCGGAACGTTTCACAGTCTTTGTTTTCAGCTTTTGAGTGATTTTGAAAAAAAATCTTATACAATCATCGATGAAAAAGACAGGGATTTATTACTTTTAGATGCTATCAACCGGGTTGAAAGGGCAGGCGTCCAGGTAAAGATAAAACCCAAAATATTGTTAGAATGGATTATATCCGCCAAACAAAACATACTCCTCCCCGAAAAATGGTTGGGTAAAACGCCTTCTACAAACAATGATTTATTTCAAACAGTATATCGATCATATCAACATTTAATGGAAATACAAAAGTTTTGCGACTATGAAGATCTGATTTTGAAAACCGTTCGAGTTCTTGAGACAGAACATAAAACCACCGTTGTTTACAGATCCCTTTTTCAATATATTTTTGTGGATGAATATCAAGACTTAAATCATGGCCAATACAGGATTATCAAGTCCCTTGTCCCACCAGGTGTTGATAGAAATATTTGTGTGGTCGGAGATCCAAATCAGTCCATCTACGGGTTTAGAGGATCGAATGTTAAATATTTTAAGAGGTTTATAAAAGACTATCCTGATACCAAGGTTATAAGGCTGACTCAAAATTACAGATCAAGCCGGACTATTCTTGATGGTTCTTATCAGGTGATTAAACCTCAAAATAAAGATACATTTCAAGAGCGTACTTATTCAGAAATTGACGGTCCGAAAACAATTTTTGTTTTTGAAACAGATTCTGAAAAAGCAGAGGCTGTGGCCATAGGAAAAACCATTGAAAAATTAATCGGAGGAATAGGATTTCATTCCATCGATTTTGGTCTCGTGGATGGTCAGCAACACGACAGAAATGTAAGCTTTTCAGATTTTGCCGTGTTATACCGTACCGCAGAACAAAACAGGGTTTTATCAGAGGTGTTCGATACAGCAGGCATTCCATATCAAACCGCTAGCAGAGAGAACGTTTTGAACACAAAATATATCAGCGAATTGATTTCATTATTAAAAGTCATCGAAGGAACGGGTAGTTATGCAGATCTTGAGAGATGTTTAAAAATAACAACTCCGACCCTTAATACCAAGGCTATTCAAAACCTTAAGAATTGGGGTTATGAAAACCGTTTTTCACTAGAATCAGCGCTGATGAATGCACGCAGATTTCCCATCAACAAAATGGGTAAAGCGAACCAAATGAAGCTGGGTGATATTTTAAACAAAATTTTCGAAATAAGAAAAAATACAAAAACAATGTCCATAAAAGAAAAACTTATATTTTTATTGGAAAACACCAAAATTTCAACATCCAGTGATTGGAGTCAAAAAACAAATGACTCGCTAAAACACATTATCGATGTTTGTGAATCTATCGATCCTAAAAAAGAGGATTTTTTTAAAATAGTTGCGCTGCAAACAGACACAGACATATACAACCATCAATCCGAAAGTGTTGCATTAATGACCATGCATGCAGCCAAAGGACTTGAGTTCTCAGTTGTTTTTATTGCAGGATGTGAAAATGGTCTATTACCGTTTCAACCGTTTGATGGTGGTGTGTCTGATATCGAAGAGGAAAGACGTCTGTTTTATGTCGCCATGACACGAGCCAAGGAACGGCTCTATATTACTTTTGCAAAGAAAAGAAAGCGGTTTGGAAAAATCGAGAAACGAACACTGTCGCCTTTTGTCCAGCAAATTGAAAAACATTTATTAACGCATGATGCCGCAATTTCGGAAAAAAGAATCAAAACCGGCCCATTACAGCTAAAATTATTCTGAGGTTTTAAAAAAAGAATTATCAATAGAGCGATTTAATACAAGCCATCGCAAAAACACATCTAACGCCCAATGACAGCGTTGCGAGCCTCTTCAAAATGCTCACATACTCCCATGTATGCTCCGCTTTTTCATATGTTACACATGACGCCTACGGCGTCTCGCGACTTGTCTTCGAGCGCAGTCTGCATTTTTGAGATGGCATGTAAATAAAAAAACCGCGACCCATCAATTAATTAAAACTTATGTTGTAAATACAATTAAATATCATTGACATAACGTTATTTTTTTAATACGTTTATCCGATATTTGAGGTGATGGAGCCTCTTTTTCTCAATTAGACCAAAAATAATCAGAACAAACAACACCACGAAGGCAAAAGGTTATCAGAAGATAATCCCCATCGTGGTTTTTTTTGTTCTAAAAAGGTGTAAAGGTTTGTTGAAAGGAAGATTAAATGCTCAGGTTAAAAAAAAGAAATTCTCTTTTCATTTATTCACCGTGGGCTGCAG
>DNGT01000256.1 GCA_003486165.1 Desulfobacteraceae bacterium | reverse complement strand
TTTGCCAATCGAAATGTTTGTGACTGTCCCCCGGGTCTGCGACCAGATATTCTATTCCCATTCCGTGATTTCATTTCACTGGATTTTTTAATCGACTCAGTGCTATCAAGATGTAAAGAATTGTTGATAAAGTAAAGCTCTAAAACTTGGCTTCCATTTCCATTTGCAGGATGCACGATTATGGCGGAAATCTTTGACGATTGGCCCGAGAAGTATGATCTGTGGTTTGAAACGCCCATAGGGAGGCTGATCAAGGGCTATGAGAGCGATCTTGTACTCAGGATGCTAACGCCGCAGTCAGGGGAGGTGATTCTGGACGCGGGGTGCGGAACGGGAATCTTTACAGCGGACATTCTTGAAACGGGTGCTCGGGTCGTGGGGCTTGATCTCGCCCTCACCATGCTTCGCCGCGCCCTGACTAAGTGCCCGGGTCGAACATTTCAATCCGTCATCGGCGATATACGGAGGCTTCCCTTTGCCGACGCTTCGTTCCACAAGGCGGTATCCATAACCGCCATTGAATTTATTCAAAATGCAAGGATTGCCGTTGAGGAGTTATTCCGCGTCACCAAACCTGGAGGATTTGTCGTTGTGGCAACCTTGAACTCCCTGAGCCCCTGGGCGCAACGAAGGAGGGCGGCGGCCCAAAAAGGGCATCCACTCTTCAGGCATACGATCTTCAGGTCTCCTGACGAGATGAAAGGCCTGTCTCCCGTAGAAGGCATCGTTAAAACGGCGATCTATTTCGAAAAAAATGATGATCCGGATATTGCCCCGAAAATCGAAACGTCGGGAAGCGAGAGGGGCCTAAACACGGGAGCCTTCCTGGCAGCACGCTGGATAAAACCAGGATAGATCAATTTGACATGTTGAGGTATCTTGGAAAGCAAGCCTTTATTCAAGGCTTAAATCGCTCTGTTTGCTGACCAGCGCCGGATTTTGTAACGTTGGGTATAGGGTATCTCCACAGAGAGTTCCTTGAGTTTGATGCAGCATATTGAAGGCTTAACTTCTTCCCGAGACAGATCTAAATCCGGCATTCGAACTTGTTGCCACTAAAGTAGAACTGATNNTTTTCTTGAATTTGCCTGGAGGATATTTCTGTTTGTGCTCATCGTTATGGATATAGGGTTTATCGACATCCATCTCAATGCTGACATGGTCGCCAAGACCCACTTGTATCGCATGAGGCAACGATGCGGAGATCCGCCAGTTAGGGCCTTCAAGGTAAAAATATAAATTTCTGTTCGTATCAAAGTAAACGCTGCAGGCTGGATAATACCGATATTTATATTTTGCCCGATATCCGTGGGCCGGTGCGTGAGGCGGTGGCCCACCTTTTTTGGGTTTTTTGATATCATGAGGATGTTCGATGTCTGTTCCCTGGCCCCATTCATAAGCGACTGTTCCGCTGGTGGTGCGACATGCGCTCATAGAAAAAAGAAATAAAAGAATCACAAAAAGATACAACATTTTATTGAGAGTACTGTAATTCACCTTGATTCTCCTTTTGTTTTTTTAACCCGTGTAAATGATGGGTCTGGGTGTTTTTATAAACTGCCGTTGCATGGACAATCTTTTTTTAAACCGTATGAACTCGCGGCAAGGGATCGTAAAAAAAACACCCCGATGGCTCATGGAATTAAATATGCAAATTTTAAGCCATAAGGATGATATAGAAGATATGTCCATATTTACAGTAGGTTATCCACAATGGAGAGCTGGTTTGATTGAAATGATATGACAAATATTTGTCAAATTATTTCCATTTATCGGACGCCTTCCGACACCTGACACCTGATCCCCGAATCCCTGACGAACGACCCCAAGGACATAACGGGCGTTCTGGTTGTGGGTTGGGTTCACTTTTTCACATTACCGGAACGCCCGTCATGTCCGGTTCTCAATCAAATATCTCCATCCTGTCGCACATCATTGGGTGGCCTCACTTAAACCAAACACCGATACCGTGCCTCCCGTAACGTAATCGGTCACATAGACATAATTTCCATCGGGAGATACGGATACCCCTGTAGGATTCTTAAGATTTGTAGGAATCCCCCCAACATTAATTGTATCTATCACGGTATTGTTGTCACATATCGAGATAACTGATACCGTGCTGGGTACCGTGCTGTTACCAGAATTGACCACATAGACATACTTGCCGTCGGGAGATACGGATACCCCAGTAGGATTTACCCCCACAGCAATGGGTTCTATCACAGGACTGTTCTCAGATATCGGGATTGCTGATACCGTGCCTTCCTGAAGGTAATTGCTCACATAGACATAATCTCCATTAGGAGATACGGATACTCCCTTATGTAGTGTTCCTGCAGAAACTGTGTTTATCGGAGGATTGTCCGTTACCAAGATGTCAGATGTCGAAATTATTGATACACTGCCATACGTATCGGAATGGCTCACATAGATATACTCTCCATTGGGAGATACGGATACTCCCCAAGGTTTGTTTCCTAAAGGTATTGTTTTAATCACATTATAGTTATTGTTGTCAGATATCGAGATTACCGATAGCTTGTTGGACAAAGGATGGGTCACATAGACATACTTTCCGTCATAAGATGCTGATATTCCAACAGGCTTTTCCTCCATAGCAATGGGTTCTATCACAGGACTGTTCTCAGATGTCGGGATGACTGATACCGTGTTGAACAAAGGATGGGTCACATAGACATACTTTCCGTCGTGAGATACCGATATCCCATAAGGATTCCCTACTTCCACAAAAATTGTTTCTATCCAGGTATTGAGATATGTCCCGTCACCATCACACACATCACTTGATGGAGGAATATCAGGTTGCAGTTGCAGTATTTCAACGCCAACTTTTCCACCCGGCTTACTTTTTAACAGAACTTCCAGTATATTATCTCCCTCATTCAAGCTAACCGCTTCCTCTATACAACCGACATTTTGATTAAAATTTGAAGAATCTACAACGACAGTTCCGTTGATGGAGATTGTTGCGCTACTTATTTTTTCAGCTTCAGCACCATTACATACCTTTAGCGTTGCCTCCCCACTCATCCCTGAAAAGTTTTGATATTGACTTACTGGCGCCCCATTTCCCTTATCACCGCCTCCATTGATAGCGACGGCTCTTTCTAATATAGCGTTTCCCCTTTCGAATGTACCTTTGAATAAAACAACTTCTGCCGATACATGACCTATTGTAGATAATCCGAAGATAAAAATAATTATCAGGAGCATGCTTAGCTTTTTCATATCCCCTCCTCCTTTTGATTATCACTTTTTTTTTCGCACAAAAAAAGGCTCTCCAATCCTCTTCGGAGAGCCTATTGACATACAAGATACGCAATGATAAATTTATTGTATCTTGAGGTGCTGAAAGGCCCTCAGGTTCTTAAGCCAAGCACTTGCACCCGCTAAAGTCTCGTGCTTGGCTTTCTTATTGTTTCCTATATTGATTCAANNTTTAGGCACTTTAGATCATTTTAGGCACTTGTAATAGACATCTTAGATCACTTTCCCGCTTAATACGGTTTAAATAGGCACGTTTTACCTGTTCTGTTCATGGTGCACAAATTATTCCAATTCCTGCAAAAATCATGCAAAATACCGACAATGCGACCTCAAAAAGCTGTTAAATGCTTAGATATCAAACAATTATCTTAACTGTTCAAACACCATATGTTCAAGCGACATATCAAGGTAATGGACGTAATTTGTCAATGGGTATGACATTTATTGAAAGCTGGCCCCCGACCTCCGACATCTGATCACTTTAGCTCACCCCAGAAGAATAGGTTTCACCCCGATGAAACAGATAATTGGTTTCATGGGGCAGGCGGGGTAAACTTTAGTCACTTGTGATCCTGTCCCCTGTTATCATTCTTGACAAATGAATTCATGGGTGTAAATTGACCATAGGTTATTAAAATCTCTTTTAATCGCCTTAACCCTTGGCCCAAGTTGAGCGATTATTGAGGTTGTCGTAGATACAAGAAAGATGTCGTTCCGCTATAGTCAACCATGCGGGACGGCACCTGACCCCTGACACCTGGCAGACCCTGAACTTTGGACCCTGGAGACTTAACCATGCCTGATTACTACCAAAAAAATTACAAAGCGTACCACGAAAAGACATTTTCCATTGATCCGTCATCGTTTTTAGACCCTTTTGCCAAAAGACTTCCGGGNNGCAATACCTGACTATGGAAGTGTTTTAATCACGTTAAAAAAAGGTTCCGGAGAACTGAAACATCCGGATGGCAGAATTTTTTATATGTGGGAGGACCCCAAGGCCCGGGAAATGTTTGACACCCTTGGTTTTAAGGTGTGTGGCGTTTCATCGTCTGTTTCCAAAACAGGCAGTGGTGATGTTTGGATGACGTATGTTCTTGACAAGTCAGGATAAAAAAGATTTTCAGTACGAACCCTGATCCCGCCACACTGCATAGGTGGGCAAGCCCTGGTCCCTGCTTGCCCCGTTAAATTTTCACCCTGTTAAACCAGTCTGTATTTTTTGTTTTACCGGGGTAACTCATTTGATGGTACCGGGGTGAGACCTGTCCGTTTTTTGTTGAACTGAGACGAATTTAACTGGGGACACCTGAGCCCTTAAAAAAAGGCACTATAAAATGACCGAACTGGTTCCGATTGAATTGATTGCGAGTAAAATTTATCTGATCCTTAATATGAAAGTCATGCGGACATTTACAAAACTCCGAGAAATGCTGTCAACTCATAAAGATTTAAAGAGAAAAATTGAATCCATGGAGAAAAAATACGACGAACAATTTCAAATCGTATTTGAAGCCATAAAACAGCTTTTGACTGAGGAGGATAAGCCTAACAAAAAAATCGGTTTCACGGTCAAGGAGAAACAGAAAGCTTACGCCAAAAGAAATTAAGGAACAAAGGGTTAAAACGAAATCCCTTGGCCCCTTGAATCCTGGGATCCTGCTTTTTTAAACATGCAGATATTGTGAATAAACGTATAAACTAACGAGCGTCCCCCAGAACACGAGCAGCTTATTAACTTTATGGTATCTGTTTTAGTTTACAGCGCCGGAGCTTGCCAGCTAATGGAGCCTTCCAAAAAAAAAGTAAATATTTTCATTGTTTCCGACGCTACCGGCATTACTGCTGAAAGAGTCATTAATGCCGTACTGGTTCAATTTAAACAGATCCAGCCGATCTTTAAAAAGTTCAGCTACGTCAACACAAAAACACAGATAAAAGATATCTTGTCCAAGGCTGAGGAGCTTGATGCAATTGTGATATATTCTATTGTGTCAAAGGAACTTCGGTCTTGGATTCGTCCACAAATGCGGAAAAAGGGTCTTTATAGAATAGACCTGCTAGGTCCTCTTTTGGTCCGAATGGAAAGACTCTGGAACATGATTCCCACTTTTCGACCTGGCTTGCTCAAAGGTTTAACAGAGGATTCTCTTCGTCTTGCCGAGTCAATCGATTTTACGTTAAAACATGACGATGGTCAGGGCTTAGAGACATTGGGAGAAGCAGACGTTATCATACTCGGAATCTCCAGGACCTCAAAGACGCCTACCAGCTTTTATCTTTCATGCAACCACGGCATGAAAGTCGCTAATATTCCAATCATCAAAGATATTCCATTACCAAAAAATATTTTTGCACTTAAAAAAAGAAAAATCGGTTTTACAATTTCCCCAAAGAAAGCGGCCATAATCAGACAAAAGCGGTTTCTATTCACCGGAGAATCTGATTACGCGGATATTGAATATATCAGAGAAGAACTGCTTTACAGTCATAAGATATTTAGAAAGATAAAGGACCTCCAGGTGATCGACGTCACCAACTCCTCCATCGAAGAAGTTGCCGAGAAAATAATTTAGTCCTCGGATGGGCAAACAGGAAAAACCCCGGTTGAATGGGTTCCAGATTCAACAGGGCAGGCACGATAATAGGATTAAGGCTGGGAAAAACTTGATATGTTAAGAATGTCCCCGAGATTCCACGCCAAGCCAGAGGAAATTTATCAAAAGCTTGCAAAACATCTGGATAACCTGCCCGGCGGATTTCCACCGACCCATACCGGAGTGGAATTCCGTATTCTAAAAAGACTGTTTACGCCTGAAGAGGCCGAATTTGCACTTTATTTGACCTTGATTCCCGAAGAAAGCAAAGTTGTGGCACGGCGCGCTAAAATATCCACCCAGGAAGCTTCTCGGCGATGTGAAACCATGGCTCAAAAAGGGCTTATCTACAGAATCAACTCTAAAGAAGGTCAGCCTAAGTACGCGGCCTCCCAATATGCCATCGGCATTTGGGAGTTTCATGTGAATGATTTAGANNAAGGTGATGACCTATGAAAATGCAGAGGCGTTGGTCAGGCAAGTTGGCAAATCTGTGGTCGCTCCTTGTATCTGCCGTCGTGAGCTTGGTTTGTTAGGAAAAGGATGTGACAAGCCTGAGGAAACCTGCCTCATATTTGATACAGCGGCAGATTATTATCAACGCAATGGCCTTGGCCGGGAGATCGGTCAACAAGAAGTCCTGGACATTCTAAATATTGCAGAAGAAGCGGGTTTGGTGCTTCAACCCAGCAATTCCAAGAAGATTGTAAATATCTGTTGTTGCTGTGGAGATTGTTGCGGAGTGCTTCGGAATCTAAAAGGCTATCCCAAACCGGCAAGTTTAGCATCTACTCCGTTTTTTGCAGTGACCAACACTGAAACTTGCCAAGGCTGCGGCGTCTGTGTCGATCGCTGCCAGATGGACGCTGTCCATCTTAAGGATGAAAAAGCGTCTGTTGATATGGATAGATGTATCGGCTGCGGTCTGTGTGTGTCGACCTGTCCCACAGATTCAATGGCATTGGCCCGTAAACCGGAATATGATCAGCCGGATGTACCCGGCGATTTCACTGGAGCGATCATCGAATTGGGACGTGCAAGGGGTAAATTAAGCCTGGGGAATCTAGCGATGATGCAGCTAAAGTCAAAAATCGACAGGCTTTTGGCATTAAAATGACGNNATTGATTTTTTATTTCCGTTTTTGTAATTTTCCACCGCGGACATATTATCCGAAACCACTTGATCCACAATGCCCCTGAGCATCCCGGTGTCCGAAACCTGCCTGAAACCGAATTGATCCACAATCTCTTCCGGCGACTGAGCGGTTTGGAAAAGTTTGGTGAGCACGGATCTGGCTGAATTCGAATTAATCTCATTCTTTTCCAGCATCATGATCAAGCCGGAAAACCGCCTGGCTGTCACCGGTGTTGTCGCGAACTCATGCCCATATTCTTTCATTGCCGGAAGCAACTGTGTCGCTATCCAGTTCGCCACGGTCCTTGGGGACGCCCCAAGCTTGACAACAGCTTCAAAATATTCGGACAATTCCCGTTCGGAACTCATCTGGGCCGCCTCATCATGCGTCAAGCCGTACTGCCGGACAAAACGCTTGACTTTCTGTTGAGGCATTTCAGGAAGTTTTGACGCCATATTTTGTTGCCATTCATCCGTAACCAGGATGTGAGTCACGGCCGGGTCCGGCACGCAGGGACCTTCAAACTTTGCCCGCATGGCGGTGGTGATCCGTTTTTCAGGATCCCACAACCGGGTGTGCAGCACGATCGGTTCATTGTTTTTGAGAGACTCTGTCTGGCGCTTGATCTCGTAGGCAATGGCATTACCGACATGCTGGATGGAATTCATGTTTTTGACTTCGACCTTCGTATTCAGTTGATCGCTGCCGTGCGGCCTGAGGGAGATATTCGCATCGCATCTCATGGTTCCCTGGTCCATGCTGCATTCGGCGCACCCCGTATACCGAAGCTGGGTCCTCAAGACTTTTAAAAACGCCATGGCATCGTGGGGGTTGCGCATATCCGGTTCGGTAACGATTTCTATGAGCGGCGTGCCTGCCCTGTTAAAATCAACCAGGCTGATCGGGGTACGGCCTTCGGTCTCGTGAACGAGCTTGGCCACATCTTCTTCCATGTGGACATGGTTCAGGCGAAGCTTTTTGGGTTTTCCGCTTTCATCGATGATATCGATCCAACCGCCCCTGGACAGCGGCATATGGTGCTGGGACAGCTGAAACCCCTTGGGCAGATCCGGATAATAGTAGACCTTCTGATCGAAGGCGCTCCGCGGCTGTATGTCGCAATTCAATGCCATGCAGGCCAGGGTTGCCTTTTCAAGAGTTTCCAGGCTGAACCGGGGCACCGCGCCCGGCATCCAGAGACAGATGGGACAGATATTCGTATTGGGATCGTCTCCGGGCCTGTTGGGGCAGTCGCAAAACATTTTGGTGGTGCAGCTGAGCTGGACGTGTATCTCAAGACCGATGACCGCTTCATAAACCATGGTGGTGTGCCTCCCTATCCAAATCCGTCAATCGGGCCGCGATGGAGAGCAGGCGTTCGTCTTGAAAGCGCGGCCCGATCAGTTGCAGTCCAAGATCCGTATCCCCGCATGCGACCATATGNNGGCCCGGATTCTGGCGGCATCGACAAACGCGTTATAGTTTTCATACTGGAAATACGCCCCTTGAAAAAGATAGGTTTTCACCAGCACGCCAAAGGATTCCGCGCGCGAGTTCATGTACATGTCATTCCAGTTCTTGGCCGTTTCGGTGCGGTGCCCGTAGCGAACACCGTCATATTTGCCGGCGCTCGACGAGGCTTCCACCGCTCCGATCACATTGTGAACCTCCCGGGCAAGTTCAAAATCCTTCAGATGCACCTCCTCAATCTGAAAGCCGCGGCCGGCAAGCCGGGCCATGGCAGCGCTAAACGCCCGGGATTCATCATTTCCCAGCATGTCAACACACTCCTTGACGACGCCGCAGGAACGGATTCGTTCCCGGGTTTCAAACACCCGATCGAACCGGGGGATGTGAAGGTCTGCGCCGAACTCCGGCATCGACAGATCCCTTGAATCGATTTCCGCCATCACCGACATGGCTCCGGCAATATCCTTTATGTTTTTTGCGGCGATCCCGCAGCATTCCATGGAAGGGATCAGACCGATGAGTCCGAAACGGGACACTATTCCATAGCTCGGCTTGAACCCGAAATCACCGGCTACGCACGCCGTCATGCGGGCTTCTCCCATGGTATCCGTTACCAGGAGACAGTCGATGTCACCTTTATGCAACACCGTCGCACCGGTGTCGCCGGCCAGGCCAAAGCCGAGTTCACTCATGCGGATGCTGCCTTTAATGTGTGCGCCTGCGTGTTTGAGACGCTCGATGACGGTGGCATCATAAATCGCGGTAAAGCCTTCCAGGGCCCTGGATCCCGCCGATGTCGGCCATCCGCGGACGGACATGTTGGGTTGGATGGCGACGGACAGCCCGCTCAATGCCCCGTCGGCCGACGCCGGCAAAGGGGATGAATCCAGATAGGTATAATGTGTTTCTGGCATGTTAAATCCTTTACTCTATGATCGTCGCTACT
>DNGT01000478.1 GCA_003486165.1 Desulfobacteraceae bacterium | reverse complement strand
ATCGGTCCGTGTGCTTGAGACCGGCGTTAAGGTTATCGATCTGCTGGTGCCCTTTCCCCGAGGTGGAAAGATGGGGATGTTCGGCGGCGCCGGTGTCGGTAAAACCGTTATTATGATGGAAATGGTCCATAATATTGCTATGCAGCACGGTGGTATTTCCGTGTTCGCAGGAGTGGGTGAGCGCACCCGTGAAGGCAATGACCTTTACCACGAGATGAAAGATTCCGGGGTGCTTCCCAAGGCGGCCTTGATTTACGGTCAGATGACAGAACCGCCCGGAGCCAGGGCCCGTGTTGCGCTTTCAGCCTTAACAGCTGCAGAGTATTTCCGAGATGAAGAAGGCCAGGATGTTTTGATCTTTATCGACAATATATTTCGTTTTACCCAGGCGGGTTCGGAAGTTTCAGCCCTCTTGGGTCGAATGCCTTCGGCTGTGGGGTATCAACCGACACTGGCCGTTGACCTTGGTGAGCTTCAGGAGCGTATTACATCCACAGACAAAGGCTCGATTACGGCGGTTCAATGTGTGTATGTGCCTGCGGACGACCTGACAGACCCTGCGCCGGCAACAACATTTGCCCATCTTGACGGGACGGTGGTTCTGTCACGTCAGATCGTCGAACTTGGAATTTACCCGGCGGTTGATCCGCTGGATTCGACTTCTAGGATTCTGGATGCTGCTTATATCGGGGATGAACATTATCAGGTTGCCCGGGAAGTGCAGCAAATACTTCAAAAATACAAGGAACTTCAAGATATTATCGCAATTTTGGGTATGGAAGAATTGTCCGACGAAGATAAAATAACCGTGGCGAGGGCACGCAAGATTCAACGATTTTTGTCCCAGCCGTTCCACGTTGCCGAAGCCTTTACGGGGAAAAGCGGTAGCTACGTAAAGATTGAAGACACCGTTCGGGCTTTCAAGGAGATTTGTGAAGGCAAACATGACGATATTCCGGAACAGGCATTTTATATGGTGGGGGGCATTGAAGAGGTGATCGAAAGAGCCCAAAAAATGGCTGAAGCCGCATAAAGCAAAGAGAACATAAGGTTATAACATGGCTGGAAATATTAGATTAGAAGTTGTTACCCCTGAAAAGTATGTTGTTGACGAGGACGTCCAGATAGCGGTGGCGCCCGGCAGCCTCGGTGAATTTGGTGTGCTTATCGGCCATACGCCCTTCTTGACAACCTTGAAGACTGGAGTGATGCACTATACAGATGCCAGCGGGACTCAAAGATACGTTTTTGTGAGTGGTGGGTTTGCAGAGGCACTGCCTGACAAAATGACCGTACTGGCAGAATCTGCTGAAAGGCGGAAAGATATCGACGTTGACCGTGCCAAAGCTGCCATGGAGCGCGCCCAGGAACGTTTGGCCCAAAGCAAGGCTGAAGATATCGATTTTAATAGAGCCAAAGCGGCACTGGAAAGAGCCCTGCATCGCATAAGGCTATGTGAAACGAGACGATAATAAGCGCCTTCATTATATCAGATATTGATTTTATTAAAACGTGATCCCTAATAAAAGGGATAGCGGTTTTCATTTTATTTAAAAGGGCAGACCCATAATCAGGTGTGCCCTTTTTTTGTTTATTGATATTGTAAAAAATGAAGTGTAACAATTAACATTAAAAAACATGTTACGCAGTTGACCCCAAATGCTTTTTAGCAATATTCGGGTTTAAAATTTGTGTTAAGAAAATTATCCATTCAATCAAAAAGAGGATGATATGGCAAATACCAAAGGAGACGTGGCTGTCATTATACTGGCCGCAGGTTTGGGGACTCGGATGAAATCGAACAAGGCAAAAGTATTGCACGAAATTCTCGGCAAACCCATGGTCATGTATGTGGTAGAGGTTGCCAAAAAAATTGCCGGAGATAATGTTGTTCTTGTTGTCGGTAATCAAGCGGAGAAAGTTCGTAAAGTTGTTTCAGAACAGACAAACGTGCTTTTTGCCTTACAAGAAGAACAACTCGGAACAGGTCATGCTGTTTTGTGTGCAATTCCTCAAATCCCAAGCCATGTTAGAGAAGTGGTTATTTTGTGCGGTGATGTGCCGCTGCTTACTGAAAAGACACTAACGGGGCTTTTTGAAGATCACGTGAAAGCTCAGCGGGATATATCACTGTTGGCCGTAGAAATTGAGAACCCCACAGGATACGGAAGAATTTTAATGAATGAAAATAAACAGTTAAAAGGGATTGTAGAACAGGCTGATGCTTCGGCGGAACAGAAGAAATTGAAAATAATTAATGCGGGTATCTATTGCATAAAAAAGGAAATTTTATTCGATTCACTGAAGAAAATTACATCGGATAACGTTAAAGGTGAATTCTATCTAACGGATATTGTTGAAATCGGTTATCGAAATAAAAGCACCATGGGTGTATTGGTGGGAGATGATTGGAAGGAAACTGTGGGGGTGAATACCAAACAGGATCTGATGACGGCTGAGAACATAATGCGCGACAGGATGAGGAATATGTCTTGACTTTCATTTGGATAAAGGATTATAGTTTTTAATACTTAACTATGAGGTGTGAGATTGGATAACGAATTCATTTTAAAACAATTTGAAGAAATTGAAAAGAAAGTTGAAAATCTGATTAATGTTTG
>DNGT01000408.1 GCA_003486165.1 Desulfobacteraceae bacterium | reverse complement strand
ATGGAAGTCTGGGCCATGGAAGCTTATGGTGCCGCACATGCTCTGCAAGAATTTTTAACAGTGAAATCAGATGATATGGCCGGCAGGACTCGCATGTACGAAAAGATCGTAAAAGGGCAAAATACGCTGGATCCAGGCTTACCCGAGTCATTTAAAGTACTGACAAAGGAATTAAAGAGTCTGGGTTTGGANNCCGGAGCAGATTTTAAAATGGTCCCACGGAGAAATTAAAAAACCAGAGACCATCAACTATCGAACCTTTAAACCTGAGCGAGACGGCCTTTTTTGTGCCAAAATTTTTGGTCCCACTAAGGATTATGAGTGCAACTGCGGCAAGTATAAGCGTATGAAGCACAGGGGCGTCATATGTGAAAAATGCGGTGTGGAGGTTATCCAGTCCAAGGTTCGGAGGGAACGGATGGCACACATTGAACTGGCCACGCCTTGTTCTCATATTTGGTTTTTAAGAAGCCTTCCGAGCAAGATCGGCAATCTGCTGGATATGACGCTGAAAAATCTTGAAAAAGTAGTTTATTTCGATAGTTACATCGTCATTGATCCAATGGACACCGACCTTAGTCCCTGTCAACTTTTATCTGAAGAAAAATATAGAGAAGCACGCGAGATTTACGGGACAAAGTTTGAGGCCGGTATCGGTGCGGAAGCTGTTAAGAAACTCTTGGAGAAGATAGATCTAGAATCATTATATAAGGAATTAAGAAATGAAATTAACGCTACAGGTTCTGTAGCAAAACGGCAGAAACTTTCCAAACGACTCAGGATTATTGATTCATTCAGACGTTCAGGAGTTGATCCGACCTGGATGATCATGGACGTCATACCCGTTCTTCCGCCGGATTTGCGGCCCCTTGTACCCCTTGAGGGAGGAAGATTTGCAACATCTGACCTCAATGACCTATATCGGAGGGTCATTAACAGAAACAATCGGTTAAAGCGCCTTATCGAACTGAAGGCTCCTGACATTATTGTTCGAAATGAAAAGAGGATGCTTCAAGAGTCGATGGATGTTCTCTTTGACAACGGTCGCCACGGAAGAGCGATAATGGGGACGAATAAGCGTCCGTTAAAATCTCTAAGTGACACATTAAAAGGAAAGCAGGGACGTTTCAGGCAGAACCTGCTGGGTAAAAGGGTCGATTATTCCGGACGTACCGTTATTACCATCGGGCCCAATCTGAGATTGCATCAGTGCGGCCTCCCAAAGAAGATGGCGTTGGAAATGTTCAAGCCATTTGTTTATTATCGTTTAGAGCAGAAAGGACTCGTTTCTACGGTAAAAAGCGCTAAAAAAATGGTTGAACGTGAAGTCCCGGAAGTTTGGGATACACTGGATGAGGTGGTTAAAGAGTATCCGGTCCTTTTAAACCGGGCACCCACCTTACATAGATTGGGTATTCAAGCTTTTGAGCCGATTCTTATTGAAGGAAAGGCCATCCAACTTCATCCATTGGTTTGTACGGCATTTAATGCGGACTTCGATGGTGATCAGATGGCTGTTCATATACCGCTTTCTGTAGAAGCTCAGATAGAAGCGAGGGTATTGATGCTGTCCAGCAACAATATTCTTTCTCCGGCAAACGGCCATCCCATTATTGTGCCGAGCCAGGATATTGTTCTTGGGATATATTATATGACCAGGGGAGTGACCGGATCAAAAGGCGAAGGCAAAATATTTTCCAATCCTGAAGAGGTTCGATGTGCTTACGATGCCAAGGCCGTCGATCTTCATGCTAAAATTACGGTTCGAATCGACAAGGAAAGATATGATACGACCGTTGGTCGCATCCTTTTGTGGGAAATCATACCCAAAGACAATATTGTGATGGTTCGCCATATCAACGTTTTTGAGGAAAAAGAGGCCACGGCTGTTTTAGAAAAACTAAAGTCCGGTGGGGATTTTGTCGAAATGGTGGCCCAATTTTCAAAGGGACTCGATCGGGAAAATGAAGGTCTTATCGGTCTGTTTAGAAAGGACGAATTCAAACGGATTTTTAGTGTTTCGGATGAGGACACAGATAACGTCTTTGCCCTTGAAGAAGGTAAAACAAGTGGTGTTATTTTTGCGGATGGCACCTATCATATTTTCCAAATGGTTAACAAACGACCCGAGATACCGTTTGCTATGATCAATAATGTCAAGGATAAAAGAACCTTGAGTGAACTTGTGGATTATGCTTACAGAAACTTGGGACCCAAAGCTACGGTCATCCTTTCAGACCGCTTAAAAAACATCGGGTATCAATACTCAACCGAAGGCGGGCTCTCAATTTCTATTGACGCTATGATCATACCTTCAGCCAAATGGGATATTTTGAAAAGTGCTGAAAAGCAAGCTGAAAAAATTGGTCTACAATATACCGAGGGTCTTATCACTCAAGGTGAAAAATATAATAAGGTTNNCAAATGCGTCAGCTTGCCGGTATGAGAGGTCTGATGGCAAAACCATCCGGTGAAATCATAGAAACACCCATTAGCGCCAATTTTAGAGAGGGCCTTTCCGTGCTTCAGTATTTCATATCAACTCACGGCGCAAGGAAGGGTCTGGCAGATACGGCACTTAAAACAGCCAATTCAGGTTATCTAACTCGAAGGCTTGCCGATGTAGCCCAAGACTGTATTGTTGTTGAAGATGACTGCGGGACGATGATGGGTGTTGAGGTTGAACCTTTGATGGAAGGCGGTGAAGTCATACAGCGTCTTGACGAACGAATCTTAGGGCGTGTTGCCATAGAAGACATTCATGATCCGTTTACTGACGAGGTGATTGTTCGAGCCGGTGAAGATCTGGACGAAGATGCTATAAAGATCATCGAACATGCCGGACTTGCCAGAGTGAAAATAAGATCTGTATTAACTTG
>DNGT01000423.1 GCA_003486165.1 Desulfobacteraceae bacterium | reverse complement strand
TTTTGTTTTGCGCGGATACGCACCAATTCTACTCCCATGTCCCAACACAGTGCAACAAATATTATCCATACCGCTCCCCATAACAGGACAAAGGTATAAAATGGACAACAACGAACAAACACGCTGAACATACCAAAATAAATCAATAATTTCATGATTCATCACCTCCGGCAAATAAAAAAAGCCCATCCTCTCAAAAAAAGAACGAACCCTGGTGTTCAGCGTATCCATTTGTCGGGGAACCCTGCCACCCATGATTACCGGGCCGATGGCTTTGCGTCCCGCTCTCTCGAGAGGTTTGCCTTTTTCACAACAATATTAATATCGGCAAAACATCTGTAAAAGTTTAGCCTCATTCGTTTAGCGCTCTTAATAATTAACACCTTTTCAATTGATAAAGTTTTAAATTGCTTGAATTTCAATACTTTCACTTTGAATTTACTGAAATATATGATATTATAGCTCAATTTTTATCATTTCAGGTAATGTGGAAAAGGCTATAACAACTTTTAAGATAATATTGAGTCTCGTAAAACCCAGGGGAAATAACCTTAACACTTACTTAATAAAAGGTTAAAAACAACATGGCGACATCAGAAATGACACAACTTAAAGACCAAATATCCGCTGTTAAAGGACTCAACGAAAAAGAATTGATTGAATTATCCAGTCGGGCAAAAATCCATAAATTGCAGGCTGGTGAAACTTTGTTGATCGATGATCCCGATCAAATGGTATTTGTCATTTTAGACGGAAAGATGAGGGTGGTTCAAGGCCCAAAAGCGCATCAAAACACCATTGATGTTTTTTCAAAAGGGGATTTGATCGAAGCCATGGCCCTTGCCAGGGACCCGTTACGAATGACATCCGTCATTGCTGCTGAACCGACCCGTGTCATGACTTTGGATAAGACCACCATTGACAGCCTGAATGACAAAACACAACTGTCCGTTTATAAAGGCCTGGCACATCTATCCGCTGAGCGCGTCCGCCTGCTCAAAAAGAGTGAAAACAACCTAATAGCCAAGAACATGCAGTTAAAAGAAGACATTTTCAATTACCGCTCTCCATGGAGTACAGATTTTCACCAGTCTGAAATGATTAAAGGCATTATCAAGAAAGTCCCACGATTGCCGGCGTTTGCAACGACCCTGTCCAGTCAACTTTTTACAAAAGATCTCGTTGAACAGATCAAACGGGATCCAGCTCTCGTTGCCATCGTTTTGAAAACCATCAACTCGGCATTCTATAGTTTTCAGAAAAAAATTTCCGATATTCACCATGCCGTTGTTCTTCTTGGATTTGAACAAATATATCAGGTTGTCATTGCCGAAGGTATTCGCCGCACCATGCCGAATACACCGAAATTTAAGGCTCTGCACCTTCATTCTGAAATTATCTCGCATATCGCATTTATGCTCTCTATAGAGTCACGCCAAGGCCATCCAGCCGAAATGGCTTCTTTTGGTTTGCTCCATGAAATTGGCCAGATCGTCATCCAGTTGCTCAAAAATCAGAATCCCAAATTGGCAGCACTTGTTAAAGTCCTGGATCAGGCTCAATTGGGATCTCTTTTGCTAAAGGAGTGGAACCTGCCGGATGTTTTGTGGAAAAGCGTCGAGTTTCAATCCTATCCCGAGTTCTCTTCACCGCATCACATCCCTGAAGAATTAAGGTACAATGTCACGTTACTGTATCTTAGCCATCTTTGTTATAATTTCTTTCAGGGCAAAAAAGAAAAAGAACTATCAACAACATTTTTCGATGAATACATAGAACTGATAAACTGGCCGGGATTGACCCTTGAGGAAATCGCCAGGGAACGACTATTGCCGGCAATGGTGAAAAAGAGCAATATCTACCCGTTGCCTTTACGGCAACTTATAGAAAAACAAACATAAATAGGTGCTATTATGAGTCGGATGGTCCTTGGAAAAACCCTATTGACGATTTTTTTTATTGTCGCTTTCATCGTTTCGGCTTCCATTAATTCTGTTTTTGCCGACACGCGATATGTCTCTGATCGGCTCATCATTTCTGTTCGCGATGGGCAAGACCAGAATGCTGCTGTTTTAGGATATCTTGAAACAGGGGCACCGGTGGAGATACTCGAGGAGAAAGAAGATTTTTTAAGGATTAGAACCGAAGATGGCATTGAAGGGTGGGTTCGAACACAATATATCGTTTCAGAAAAACCCAAGGTTCTGATTATCGATAATTTGAAAAATGAGATAGGGGCGTTAAACAAAGAAATCCAAACTATTAAAAATGAACAAGATTCTGCTTCAACTACGTTATCGGAATCAAAGAAAATGTATCAAGAAAAGATCGAAGAGTTAACTGAAGAAGTAAATATCAATCAGAAATTTGCTGCAAAAGCAAAAAGTGACTTCATAGAGCTTAATAAAAAGTATACAAATCTTCTCGATCATTCAAAAAACACGGAAAAACTGATCGGTGAAGTCGAAAAGTTGAAGAAATTAAATGCCGAATTGAATACTGAAGTCAAAAGCCTTAGAAAAGATCGGAAAAACCCTTTCAAATCGAATAGAATACAATCGTTTATTTCAGGAGCAGGGGTTTTGCTCTTTGGATTCATACTTGGGGCATCCGCAAAAAAAAGAAAGAGAACCAAATTTATTTAGCCCTATTCTCAAGTTTTCCATCCTTAATGTTCAACAACATTAATACTCGTGGCAGGCGGTGTAATCTTTCGGCAGTCCTTTTTTAGGTGCGCCGCTCGAACGAGAAGCAACAGCTTCTACACCATCTCAAGGGCACATGCCATGGAAACACCACCGCCGCCGCAAAGGGTGGCCAGTCCCAGACTTTTGCCCCGATGCTTCATGGCATACAACAACGTCACCATAATTCTGCATCCGGTTGATCCCACAGGATGCCCCAGGCCGATGCCCGATCCGTTGACATTGGTGATATCTCTGTTCAGGCCCAATTCCCGTTCACATCCGATATATTGTGCGGCAAAGGCTTCATTCACTTCAATGAGTTCGAAATCGCTCATTTTCAGTCTGCTGTTTTTCAACAGATGGTTAACTGCGGGAACCGGTGAAAGTCCCATGACCGAAGGATGGCAGGCCCCCTTGCCCACGGCCCGTATTCTGGCCATGGGTGTGATCTGCAACGCCGTTGCTTTTTCGGCAGACATGATCACCATGCCCGAAGCACCGTCATTGATACCACTGGAATTTCCGGCGGTTACGGTCCCGATTTCGGTCAGAAATGCCGGTGGAAGCTTTTCGAGCTGATCCAGAGTGAGCCTGGGTCTGAAATGTTCATCTTTTTCAAAAATCAGCGGTGATTTTTTCCTCCTGGGCACGTCAACCTGGACGATCTCGGCCTTAAAAGATCCATCCATAGTTGCCCGCTCGGTATTNNTCCACAAAAATCTGATCCTGCAGACGGCACCCCCACCTGGCCGCGGGAACCGTGTACGGCACTCCGGACATGTGTTCGACTCCGCCGGCAAGAACAACATCGGCCATTCCCGCCTGGATCATTGCCATACCCGAAATAACGGCCTCCATGCCGGATATACACACACGGTTGATGGTAACGGCCGGGACGGTATTCGGTATCCCTGCCAACAATGCACCGACCCGTGCCACGTTTAATGCATCGCTGGGTTCCATACAACACCCATAACGTACGTCATCTATAATCGAAGGTTCGATTCCAGCCCGTTTAACGGCTTCCCTCATGGATACACTTGCCAGTTCTGCGGCATTGCTGTGGCAAAGAGTGCCGCCAAAGGTGCCGATGGGTGTCCGGCACGCAGATACAATGACAACGTCTTTCATGGTATTTTCCTTTTTTTAAATTTGATTACCAAATTGAAANNTATATCATAGTCAAGGATATTTCATATCAATCGGCATGTGTTATCAGCTTCAAACTCAAGTTCCCACCCAATATTGCAATAGGAGTGAAGCAGCCGGACCAAAGAAAATTGTTAGGGGTTATGAAAATTCCTCGAATCTATTCAACTGCTACGCAAATGAATTATATATTATATTTTCAACGTGTTGTTTTATATTAATTGAGGTAATACATGACAAACCCGAGCACCTATGACGTAGTGATCATCGGCGGCGGTATCATGGGGAGTGCCGCCGCATATTATTTGAAGCATGCAGATGTCAAGCTCGAGGTGGCCGTGGTGGAGATGGATCCCACGTATTCCAGGGCTTCGACCACCCTATCCATGGCTAACGTACGCATCCAGTTCAGTCTTGAAGAGAACATCCGGATTTCCCAGTTTACCTTTGACGTCCTAACGAAATTCGAAGAAGAACTGGCGGTTGACAACCATCGACCGAACATCACCTTTCGGCGTGAAGGCAACCTCTTTTTAGTGGACGATACGGGAAAACATGCGGCTAAGGCAGCGGTCTATTTACAGAAAAGCCTCGGCTGCCAGGTGGAATGGTGGACACCGGAAAACATCACAAAAAGATACCCGCTTTATACATCGGACCACTTGGCGGGTGGGACTTTCGGCCCTCTGGACGGCCATTTTGACGCATATGCCTTTCTCATGGGTTACAAGGCCAAAGCTCGATCATTGGGGGCACACTTTATTAAAAACCAGGTCACAAAGATACTCACCTCCGGCACCAGGGTCACCGGGGTCCGGTTGGCTTCGGGAGAATCTATGACAGCCGGTTATGTCTTAAATTGTGCCGGCGCATGGGCCGCAAAAATCGCACGTACAGCCAATGTAAATCTTCCTGTGGCGCCGATCAAAAGACAGGTATTTGTACTCGATACTGCGGTCAAGCCCAAAGGGCCGTTGCCCCTGACGGTTCTGCCCTCCGGTCTCTACTTTCGGACAGAAACCGGTGGACGAATTCTATTGGGGAAATCCATGCCGGAAGATCCTGTAGGTTTTGACTTTTCATGGGATGACAAACGGTTTATGGAGATTCTCTGGCCTGAACTGGCCGAGTTTGTCCCCGCCTTTGATACCCTCAAGCTGCTTCGAGGCTGGGCAGGCCTGTATGCCGTCAACACCCTGGACGGTAACGCGATTCTCGGTGAGTGGCCGGAACTCAAAGGTTTTTATCTGGCCAACGGCTTCTCCGGCCACGGGCTCCAGCAAGCCCCTGCTGTGGGACGTTATCTGTCAGAATTGATTTTGAATTTGCCGCCGAAACTCGATCTTTCGTGTTTTGGCGCCGAGCGGATACTTGAGAACAGGCCCCTAAATGAAAAGGGGCTGGTATAGCGCAGAGTCAAAATACCTGATTTTTCTTTCAAACGATCATTTTTTCGGTGGCGGAGGAAACTGGGCCAGTATTTTTTCCACGGCCTCATTAACATTCCTCGTCGTTTCTTCCGGACTTGAATGCTGAGATATCCGGCGGGTACCGGTCCCCCGCCAAAGCAGATCTTTGTTCCCCGAAGCGATGATGTCGATCACCAACATGCCTTCTTCATAAGTGCTGACGCTGCCCCCGGTGCTGATGCCGATTCCGCCATGGCGACCATAAGTTCCGATTCCAAATCCAACGCCCCCGTCAAGGTTGTCTGAGTCAACCTTACTCCGAACCGAATACTGATATTTTACATAAAAATCAGGGACA
>DNGT01000068.1 GCA_003486165.1 Desulfobacteraceae bacterium | reverse complement strand
CGCCTTGCAAGGTTTGACGATTCAAGGGGATATTCGGTTGTCGTGGAGCAAACTTTAAAAAGTATTTTGGCAAGAATTCATTCTCAGCCGGATTCGGCACCGGAACTTCTGGTTGCTCTGATCACATCACTGATCCAACCGGTTGAAGTGATTATTGCCGGGGAACGGAACGCGGCGGAAACGCGATCCATGCTGAAAACTGTAAATTCAGTGTATTATCCCGGGAAAATTGTGATGTTGGTGGATAGCGACACCACCCAATACAGGCTGGCCCAATATCTTCCATTTATCGCATCGGTTAAAAAAATTGACGACCAAACAACGGCTTATGTTTGTACAGACAAAACATGCAAGCCACCGGTTACGGACCCCGAAGCCGTCAAGCGCTTGCTAAATTGATTCAAAAAAGTGTTGAGCTGGTCCCACCCAAATGGCGAAAAACCTTTGAAGAGATGTTGTAAAATTTGACCGAATATGAGATAAAGAATACCAGAAGTTAGGATACGGGGTTTTTTTAGCAATACGGCCTTGCAACAAACTTTATAAGTTTTCGACTACTTTTAAATTTGATCGGCGGTACGCTGAAAATGGTATGATTCAATAATTTAATGGCAGTTTTACCAAAAACAATCAAAACCAAATCCATATAAAAGGAAATTCACATGTCTGAAAAACTGATTAAACTGTATTCTTTGAGCACTTGCAGTCACTGCAAATCCACCAAGAAACTTCTAAGTGACTGCACCGTTTTGTATGAATTTGTCGATGTCGATCTTTTAGAGGGTGAAGAACGTCGGGCCATACTGGAAGACGTTAGAAAATTCAACCCGAAATGCTCTTTTCCAACCATCATCATTGGAGATAAGGTCATCGTAGGGTTTAAAGAAGAGGAAATCAAGGAGGCGCTGGGTTTGTAATGGAAGTCGAAAAACTTTATGAAATGTTAAAAAAAATTCAGGAACCAAAGGGATACTATTTTAACATTGATAAAAAACGGGTATTTGAACTGCTGGAGGCGCTGATTACCAATAAAGAGCGGTATGGCTATATGGCGTGTCCTTGCAGACTGGCTTCCGGTATTAAAGAAAACGACGGAGACATTATTTGCCCGTGCGTTTACCGGAAGCCGGATGTTGAAGAATACGGGAGCTGTTACTGCAACCTTTATGTCTCAACAGAGTGGAACCAGAATAAAATTCCCCATGACTATGTCCCCGAGCGGCGCCCTCCTGAAAAAATGGTATTTTAATTCAAATGTCGAATCCGAATTATGATTTTTCCATCCCGCCAGAGGCGGACAAGAAAAAATTTTTCCGGTCTGCGTCTGTTTTTTCCGACGATCCCTAAACCACTCAAACAGTACACGCTTTTTAAAAAAGCTTATCCATCCCGCGCTCACCTCTCTCCGAGCTGTAGGCTTTACGCGCCGGAAGCCGGCCTGGCAGCGTAGCCGGAGGATGATATATAAGTGTTACAATCAAAAACATCCCGAACCCTCATTTAGTTATAATATCAAGGAAAGATGCCGGAAGAATTCGAAACAGAAATAAGAGGAGGGATGTTCAAAAAGAAGGCCCGAAAAGATCGGGCCTATCAACAACAACACATATCTCAAAACGAACGAAGCAACCGTCAAATTTCGTGCTTGATTTTTGCAAGCACTTCGGGAGTGGGTTTTGGCAGTCCAGCGATTCTCCATGCGACGATCGGGTCAGGGAATTGCTGATAATGACAATCTTTTGTTTGTTTGACATTCTTACACACNNTGAGATGGCTTGTAGTTATTCTCTATAGTTTCGTATCCAAATATGGTTAAAAAGTTTTTGACTTAGTGGGCCGATATATTTTTTTTTATGAAAAGAGATGTCATTAAATAATTTTTCCTGCCTGCTGCCCTTTATTGGAGTAGCTGAGAATAAAGGGCGTGAAACGTGAGTACTAAAATGATAATAAGGATGACCGGAAGGTTGTCAAGCCAGGGTCCGGGTAGCAGCTTGGTAGAGGTTTTTGGCGTGGTAGGAACTCCGGACAAACGGCCCGCTGGCCACTTCGACAAATCCCATTTCAAGAGCAATTTTACGCCAGTTATTGAATTCTTTCGGCGGAATATAGCGTTCAACGGAAAGATGGGCTTTGGTGGGTTGTAGATACTGGCCCATGGTCACCAGTCGACATCCTGCATCGAGAAGATCCTTTAGTGTGTTGAGAATCTCCTCGGGTTGCTCTCCAAGGCCGAGCATCAGACCGGATTTTGCAATAATAGTGGAATCAAGAGTGACAGCCTGCTTTAAAAGATCAAGGGAACGCTGATAGATTGCTTCCGGCCGGACGATGCTATAAAGGCGGGGAACCGTCTCAATGTTATGATTTAACACATCCGGTCGAACTTCGGTAATACTTCTCAGCGCATCTTTATTCCCCTGAAAGTCGGGAATTAACAGCTCGATAAGTGCATTTGGAACCTTTCGACGGATTTCTTTAACTGTTCGGCCAAAAAAGGAGGCCCCGCCGTCAGGAAGATCGTCTCGGGTGACCGAAGTGATGACAATGTAGTCCAGATTCAAATTCTGAACCATTCCGGCAATTCTGACCGGTTCCTCCGGGTCCGGTAAACGGTTTGGTCCGTGGTTAACAGCACAAAAACGACAGTTTCGCGTACAGCGATCACCCATAATCATGAAGGTAGCGGTCTTGCGGGAAAAGCATTCCCATATGTTGGGACATTGTGCTTCCTGGCAAACGGTATGAACTTTTGCGTTATTTATTAGGGTACCGACCTCTTCGCATATGAATCCAACCGGCAATTTCTGCTTGAGCCAAGGGGGTTTTCCCCGGTGTCTTTCTTCCACCGGATGCGGTTTCATGTTGACCTCGAAAGTTTCATTGACATAAACTCTGTTTAAGTAAAAGACGATTCATGTCATTAACATCAATGCTGACAAGGTCGAATCCAAAAACAGTTTCAAAATGATGCACTACAGCCTCTCGCACCGGGTACATGGATATTTTTTGGGATAGCTCTTGAGCCATGGATGTGACGCCAACATCGGTTAGTCCACATGGATGGATCCATTTAAACGGTTTCAACGACACGTTGACGTTTAGTGCAAAGCCGTGAAAAGTGACGCCTCGTTGAACAGAGATGCCAATGCTGCCAAGTTTCTTTTTCGCAACCCAGATCCCCCTGTTGACGGTATTCCTCTGCGCGGGTATATCCCAATCGGAAGCCGTTCGAAGCATGATTTCTTCAAGATTCGCCACGTAATCTATCACCTTCAGGCCGACTCTG
>DNGT01000093.1 GCA_003486165.1 Desulfobacteraceae bacterium | reverse complement strand
ATTCAGCCTTGACCTTTTCAAATAGCGCTTTTCGTTCCATGGAAGTGATGATAATGATTTCCGGTGAAAGGGCCAGAACCTTTTCGCGACTAAACCGGGGATACGAGATGGATCCCTCAGCCAGGTTGGTCCCTCCGGCTATAACAATGAGTTCATGGATAAAGGTATGGGTTCCCACGGAGACGATGGGGGAAACACCGATTTGAAAAAAGACCCTGGGACNNTTTGCAACCAGAGACTTTACCTTTTGAATCCTCAAATCCATGTTTTGCACCAGTTGATTGGCTCGATCTTTGGCATTTAGAAGTGTGCCGATTTCCAGAACTGTTTTCATGATGGTTTCTAGGTTATTTGGGGCCACGGCATATACGGGTATTTTCAAAGACTCGAGCCGTTGCGCGATCACTCGTGGATTGCCGTCTTTGATTGCAATGCAAAGATCCGGCTTCAAAGCCACTATTTTTTCAAGATCGAGATGAACATAAGAGCCGACCTTGGGTAGTTTTACGGCTTCAGGGGGAAAATCACTGTACGTTGTCACTCCTTGTAAACGGTGACCTTGATCCAAAGCAAAAACTATCTCTGTGATGCTTGGGGCAAGAGATACCACCCGTTGAGGTTTATCCGGAACCGTGACGTGCCGTCCCAACTGATCTGTTACGGTTTTGGCAGCAGATGCTGCTCCCGCTGAAATTAAAGGCCATACCGTCAGCATGAAAACGATCGTTATGTATCTTAATGTTATCATTTCGTAACATTTAGCCTTTTAAAAACATTACCGCTTCAGGTATAATTAAATTTTGGCTGAAGCTCCTTTGAAATCGATTTGTTTCAAAGGACCAAACGATTACATCATTTCTTTACTCAAAAAAAAACCGGACCGAAATATATCGATCCGGGAATGTCCCTTTTTATCCTCAAGATCATTTGACACCTCATATCCTCGAAGGCTTCAGCCTCTGCCCAGGCAGGTCTTCTGACTATTCCGCCCTTTTAGCGACCTTCCCGTTCATAAGCGAACAGTGGTACGCGATGGCCAAAAGGGTTCCCTTTTCCAGTAAAATTGGAAAAAGGTGGGATTACAGCGGCGGGCCCGTCCCCGAATTTCACGGGGTTCCCTATTAATCTCCTACGAGCACCTGAACAGATTTATTCAAGTAATTAAAAAACAACATTAAAGTCAAGTAATTTGTTCAAAGTCCTTTTTGTTGGACTTTAACTGATCGAAATTAAGACGAAACGATGTGTTACACAAAGCAAAATCTCTTTCTATTTAAAAATCCTTATTGTATGATCTTAGCAGAGGTATATATCCTATGAACGGCCTTAATATCTTTACAAGCAACTACATGGAAACCCTTGCCGAGCAATTGGCACTCATCGTAAGAACACCGCTTTCTTCGCCTTTTTCTCCGGAGATTATTGTCGTTCAGAGTAGGGGAATGGAGCGTTGGGTAGCCATGGAACTTTCCAGACATAACGGCATCTGCGCGAACTGTTTTTTCCCCTTTCCCAACACATTTTTGCAGGAAATGTTTAAAAAAACAATTCCGGATCTACCCGAAGACTCCTCCTTTGATCCTTTGACAATGATATTCAGGATCATGAAGGTTCTTCCTGAATGTATACACTTGCCGGGTTTCGAAAGTTTAAAACGTTATCTTGGTGATGAGAACACCGGGATGAAACTGTTTCAGATTTCGAAAAGAATCGGCGACCTGTTTGACCAGTATCTTGTTTTTAGGCCCGAGATGATATTCAATTGGGAAAAAGGGAGGGACCATCACTGGCAGGCATATCTATGGCGTAAGCTTTCGTTAGGAAAGGAACATTTGCATCGTGCCGGACTCTGGAGGGCTTTTTTAGAAAAAATTAGAAAATCGCCACGTCAAATAGAACATTTCCCCGGCCGTATTTCCATATTCGGGATATCTTATTTGCCACTTTTTCATCTTGAGGCCTTTGTTGGAATATCTCGCCATTCCCAGGTAAACTTGTTCCTAATGAACCCATGTAAAGAGTATTGGGGAGATATTGTTTCCGGTCGGGAAACTAGAAAGATAAGAAAAAAACATACTCGATCGAATGATATATCAGAAGAGCTTTATCTTGAAGAAGGAAATCGACTGCTGGCTTCCATGGGGACTTTGGGTAGAAATTTTATTTCACTGATTAGTGATCTCGACAGTCAAGTTTTCGAACTGTTCAAGGAGAATCAAGGCCATACAATACTTGAAAAAATCCAGTCGGATATTTTAAGATTAAAAAACAGGCGGTTTTCTTTTCTTCCACCCGATCCCCATGACCCATCCCCTGCGACTGATTCCTCTGTTCAGATTCATTCCTGCCACAGTCCGATGCGGGAAATTGAAGTTCTTCATGACAACTTTCTTGCCATGTTTGAAAAAGATCCGGATTTGATGCCCAAAGACATCATTGTCATGACCCCCGATATCCATTTATATGCTCCATTTGTTCAGGCCGTGTTCGGAGCACAGATAGATGAAAAAAAACGGATTCCATTCACAATTGCGGACCAGAGCATCATGAAAGAAAGTCGAATTATTGAAGGATTCATATCGATACTCGATCTTAAAAACAGCCGGATGAGTGTAAACCGCGTTATGGCGTTGCTTGAGCTGCCTGAAATTAAAGAAAAATTCGAAATATCCGAATCGGAAATTGAAATCTTGGAACACTGGATTAATGAAACCAAAATCCGGTGGGGAATCGATGCAGAACACCGCCGCAAGATTGGTCTTCCGGTTTTTTCGGAAAACACTTGGAAAGCCGGGATTGAGAGACTGCTTTTAGGATATGCCATGCCGGGTTTCGGATGTAAAATGTTTTCGGGAATTCTTCCTTACGATCATATCGAGGGCAGCGAGGCAAAGACTCTGGGTAAATTTTTAGGATTTTTAGACCGACTTATTAACAGTGTGGACTCTCTAAATCAGGCCAGAACATTAAGTGGTTGGAGTAAGGTTTTTTCAGATATTATCGAACAGTTTTTTGCCCCGGAGCAAGACTCAGAACCAGAGATTCATATTTTCAGGAGTATTTTGGAGGATATGTCTAAAAAAGAAGCATTATCCGGCTTTGACAAATCCATAGAAATTGAGGTCGCAAAATCTTATCTGGGGGGTCTTTTTGAGGATGAACATCTTCGAAGGGGGTTTATTTCCGGCGGTGTGACGTTTTGCGCAATGCTTCCCATGAGAAGTATCCCGTTTAAAGTCGTCTGTCTTGTGGGGATGAACACCGATGCCTACCCACGCGAGACAAAAACACTTGAGTTCGATCTTATGGCAA
>DNGT01000330.1 GCA_003486165.1 Desulfobacteraceae bacterium | reverse complement strand
ACGTCTTCATTTTTGTGGATCATGGCCGGATTTTACTGTGTCGGCTACATGCGGGGTTTAAGCGAACATGCCCAGACACGATTTTACTTTTGCTATGCTGTGGCCGTCGGCGGCGCCATGGGGGCGGCATTTTCCGCCAATCTGTTCACCCTCTATTTGTTTTACGAAATCGTTTCCATCTTTACCTATCCGCTGGTTGCACACCACCAGGACGAGGAAGGGTATTTTGGCGGCCGGAAATATATCGTTTATTTGATGTTCGCTTCCAAGGCGTTTCTGCTGCCGGCCATGGTTCTGGTTTACGTCCAGTGCGGCACCCTGGATTTTGCCATTGGCAATGTTGTACCGGGTATCTTTCCCCACAACGCAGCTCCGTTACTGGTGAAAATCACCTATCTTCTTTGTATTTTTGGATTTGCCAAGGCGGCGCTCATGCCAATACACGGATGGCTTCCTGCAGCAATGGTGGCCCCAACTCCGGTTTCCGCATTGTTGCATGCCGTGGTCGTGGTTAAGGTCGGGGTGTTCTCTATTGCCAGAGTGATGCTTTCTGTATTCGGTATCGATATTCTGAACAAACTCGGCCTCGGGATCTTCACCGCATACCTGGCGTCTTTTACCATCATTGTCGCTTCCATGATCGCACTTACCCAAAACAATCTAAAAATGAGACTGGCCTATTCGACAGTCAGTCAGCTGTCTTATATTATTTTGGGGGTTGCCATGTTGACCCCAAACAGCATTACCGGAGGAATTATCCATATTACCAATCATGCCTTTGCCAAAATCACACTCTTTTTCTGCGCAGGGGCGATTTTCGTGGCAACCCATAAGAAAAACGTGTCAGAGATGGGGGGAATCGGTTGGAACATGCCTTTTACCATGATTGCGTTCGGCCTTGCCTCTCTGAGCATGATCGGGGTCCCACCGGTGAGTGGTTTTGTAACCAAATGGTTTCTTGCACTGGGGACTCTGGATATCCATAATACCATCCTGTTGACGGTCATCCTGGTAAGCAGTCTTCTTAACGCGGGCTATTTCGTACCGGTTGTCTATACATCGTTTTTCGGAAAACCGAATCCAGGTGACAACCCTTCTTCCGGTTTTTTAGAAGGCTCCCCCCTTATTATGTTTATGGTGATTCCACTGTTTTTTTGTGCNNCATTCCCGTATGCTGAAACGGATCTTTTTTGTCTTTCTGGCACTTACCGTGGTGTACGATTTTCACGCAGCAAGGCACGAACCTCATTTCTTCGGTGATTCCATCATCGGATTTTGGTCTTTATTCGGCCTTCTAGGGTGCCTCGGCATGATCATTTTGTGCAAAGGTCTTTCCCATGTTTGGTTAATGAAAAAGGAAGATTATTATGATAAGTAGTTCGGTCCTGATTCATCCGACCACCTGGTTTCTTATGGGTGCCGTTCTTCTCCCGTTTATGAACAACAAGGAAAAACTGAAGAAGACGGTGCTTATTGGTATCCCGCTTATCGCTTTTACGATTATCCACTGGCTGCCGGACAGCTTCGGCCAAGTGTCATATCTGGGGTTTGATCTTGTTTTCGGAAGAGTAGACCAGCTGACCCGGGTGTTTCTGCACGTCTTTACAATAATGGCGCTCCTCGGGTGTATCTATGGGCTCCATGTCAAAGAAACCGGTCAGCATATTGCGGCGTTTCTCTATGTGGGCGGATCATTGGGGGTGACCCTTTGCGGAGATTATCTGACCCTGTTTATTTTCTGGGAGATGATGGCGTTTGCGTCGACCTTTCTGGTCTGGTACCGGAAAAAACGACGATCCATCGAAGCCGGCTTCAGATACCTGCTGGTTCATACTGCCGGCGGCTTGGTCCTGCTTGCAGGTATATTTCTGCGGTATAAAAATATCCATGATCTCAGCTTTGTGCAGGTTGCAACAAACGGCGCTACCTTTGCCGATTACCTTATCATGATCGGTTTTATGCTCAACGCCGCTGTTCCGCCGATCCATGCCTGGTTGCCTGATGCGTATCCGGAAGCTTCCGTTACCGGTGCGGTGTTTATGTGTGCCTTTACCACCAAAACCGCTGTTTATGCCCTGGCCCGAGGGTTTCCAGGGTTTGAGGCTCTGGCAATTTTGGGCGCCATCATGACCCTTTACGGTGTTGGATACGCCGCCATAGAAAATGATGCCCGGCGGATTCTTGCCTATCATATTGTTTCCCAGGTAGGGTTTATGGTCTGCGGTGTCGGCATCGGAACGGCCATGGCCGTCAACGGGGCCATTGCCCATGCATATGCCCACATTATTTACAAGGGACTTCTTTTTATGGGCGCCGGCGCCGTATTGGAGATGACTGGAAAATCAAAACTCAATGAACTTGGGGGACTGTATAAACGGATGCCCTGGGCCATGATCTTTACCGTGATAGGAGGAATTTCGATATCCGGGTTCCCGCTCACCAGTGGGTTTATCAGTAAATCGATGACCATCGCCGCTGCCGGTGAAAATCATCGGGTCGGTTTGATGATCATGATGATTCTTGCGTCCGTGGGGACGTTCCTCTCCGTGGGGATCAAGCTTCCGTATTTCATATGGTTCGGAAAAGATTCAGGGGTGGAAGCCAAGGAGGCGCCGTGGAACATGAATCTGGCCATGGCCATTGCGGCATTCTTCTGTTTTTTCCTGGGTATCTTTCCGGACTATCTTTACAAGATGCTCCCCTTCCCGGTGCAGTATCATCCTTACAGTGCCTATCATCTGTCCGAGACCTTACAGATTTTGGGATTTACTGGTCTGGGCTTTTTCATCATGGTTAAAAAGCTCAAACCTGAACCCAAAATAAACCTGGATCTGGACTGGTTTTACCGTAAGGGCGCAAGGGTATTCATGCGGTTTGCCTCCCGGCCAGTACTTTCATCCGACAGCTGGATCAATGATGTCTATAGAAGCATCGGGCTAAGACTAACCATGGCCCTGGCAAAAGCCATCTCATGGTTTGATTGGGAAGGAATCGACTGGACCATTGACGGTTCCGCACGAGGAGTGGTTGAAGGCGGTAACCGGCTGAGATCGCTTATGACGGGAAAGATCCAGCATTATATCGGCGGTGCTGTGGCACTGACATTTATTATTCTGATACTGGTGATGCTTGTTTAGTAAAAATATATTTTTGACCTAAGCTGATGGAGTTAGGACGCCTCATACATGGAACAATATCTGATCTATAATTCGTTAAATTATCCGATTCTGACAGTTCTTGTGGCTGTTCCGCTGGTTGGATCACTGATTACACTTTTTATTAGAGGTGACAGATACTTGAAGATTTGGGGATTGATGGTGACGCTCATCACCGCGGTCCTCTCTTTGCCCCTTTATTCGAATTTTGATCTGACAACGGCCAAGTATCAGTTCGCCGAATTCAGGGACTGGATTCCTTTCGTAAATATCGATTATGTTCTCGGTGTGGACGGCATCAGTGTTCTTCTCGTGCTTCTCACAACGCTGGTGATGCCGCTTTGTATTCTATGTTCATGGACCTACATCAAGGAGCGATTCAAAGAGTTCATTTGCGTGTTGCTTCTCATGGAAGCCTCCATGGTGGGCGTTTTCATCAGTTTGAATTTCGTTCTTTTCTTTATTTTCTGGGAAGCAATGCTGGTTCCCATGTACTTGATTATCGCTGTTTGGGGGGGGCCTCGAAAGGACTATGCCTCCATCAAATTCTTTCTCTACACCCTGATTGGAAGCATATTTCTCTTTGTGGCCATCATCGCAATGTATGTTACCACCGGCACCTTCTTTATCCCGGAATTAATGGCACACCAATACAGTTTCAGTTATCAGATGTGGATCTTTTGGGCCTTTACACTGGCCTTTGCCATTAAAATTCCCATGTGGCCTCTTCATACATGGCTACCGGCAGCCCATGTGGAAGCGCCGACTGCAGGAAGCGTTATTCTGGCCAGTGTTCTGCTTAAAATGGGAGGCTACGGTTTTTTGCGGTTTTGCCTTCCCATGGCCCCGGCGGCAACGTTTTACTGTATGCCTTATCTGATTGCGATTTCTATCATCTCGATCATTTTCGGCGGATACCTTGCCCTTGGGCAAAACGATGTCAAGCGCCTGATCGCCTATTCCAGTGTGGGTCATATGGGCTTTGTCACACTGGGAATATTTCTTTTAAATGATGTCGGTATCAAGGGCGCCATCTTACAGATGGTAAACCACGGCATTACCACGGGGGCCCTATTTATCCTGGTGGGTATCATCTATGAGCGGACCCACAGCCGTGAGATATCCGACAATAGTGCATTGGGTATGGTGATGCCGATTTATGTGACCTTTTTGGTTATATTTTCTCTATCTTCGTTGGCATTTCCCGGAACAAACAGTTTTGTGGGAGAGTTTCTTGTTTTGCTGGCGTCATTCTATAAGTACAAAATAGTCGGCGGACTCGCCGTTATTGGCGCCATTTTGGCGGCAGCCTATATGTTAAGGCTCGTTCAGAAAATGGTCTGGGCCGATTCAGATGGTCATATGCACCATGGTGAAAAATCACATCTGTTTGATCTGAATTTCAGAGAGATCGTAACACTGGCGTTTCTAACCGTATTTGTTTTTTGGATCGGGTTGAATCCGGAACCTTTCTTAAACG
>DNGT01000187.1:181-7119 GCA_003486165.1 Desulfobacteraceae bacterium | reverse complement strand
GGTGTGGTTACACTTACCGAAAACATTAAAGCTGTAGAATTTTCTGATATTATTATATATGCAGTTAAACCCCAAATCATCGCATCCGTATTAAAAGAAACAGCATCTTGTCTGGACATGTCCAAGCTTATCATTTCCATCGCCGCAGGTGTGCCTTTGGCTGCAATCGAGTCTTGTCTTAAAAAGGAATTGCGTCTTATTCGCGTCATGCCCAACATTGCAGCATTTGTAAAAGAGAGTGCATCGGTGATTGCCGCAGGGGGAAATGCTACCAAGGAAGACATTGATCTTTCTATGGCAATCTTCGACTCCATGGGTAAAAGCATTTTTTTAAAGGAAAATATCCTTATGGATGCCATCACGGGCTTGAGCGGCAGCGGACCCGCATACATCTTTTTAATTGTCGATGCCCTGGCTGATGCCGGTGTTAAGGTGGGGCTGTCAAGGGAAGATGCGCTTTTTCTTTCAACCCAAACGATTTTGGGGGCTGCAAAATTGTTGATGGAGACCAAAGAACATCCGGGCAGGCTAAAGGATATGGTGACATCGCCGGGTGGAACGGCAATTGCCGGAATTCATACGCTTGAAAAAGGAGGGCTTCGAACCACCCTCATCAATGCAGTGGAAGTTGCTACCCAGCGATCCAAAGAACTGGGGGAAATCGTCACGAAAAATTTTGCTAATAACGGGTGTTAAAAATTAGGGCTCAAATAATGACGGAATATAAAATTGAAGCAATAAAGACATTTGATTACAAAAGACCTGCTATTGATAACGGTTATGCCAACCAAACCCTTTTGGTCGACATCTCAAATTCGGATGTTTCCATTCATCCGGTGACCGAAAAAATGAAGGAAGTATTTGTTGGCGGCAAGGGATTTGATCTTTGGCTGTTATGGAATTCTGTCAAAGGGGCAACGAGATGGTCTGATCCTGATAATGCAATATGTATTGCCTCGGGCCCCATGGGTGGAACTCTTGTGTATCCGGGCTCGGGCAAAAGTATTGTAACCACTATTTCACCTTTAACGGGAACCGTTATTGATTCCAATGTTGGTGGATATTTTGGTCCTTATCTTAAATTTTCCGGATTTGATGCGCTTCAAATTAGAGGGAAGACCAAAACGGATGTTGTAATTCTCATCGACGGTGTTGATGAAAAAATACAAATTTTTGAAACATCCGGATTGCCGGATGATTCATATGCACTTTCATCCATATTAACAGAACACTTCGCCCAAGGAAAACCTCGACAAATTTCTGTTGTTTCCACTGGACCGGGTGCGAAGCACACTCTCATGGGCTGCCTGAATTTTACCTGGTATGATTTAAAGAGAAAGCGAGCTCGATACAAGCAGGCCGGGCGCGGCGGAATCGGCAGTGTCTTTGCGGATAAGCGTATTAAAGCCGTTGTGGNNCTAGATCCCAAGCAAAATGAAATGGCCAAAATCGGCACAACCCATCTGGTCACAATTATGAATGATTTTGATTTGTTGCCCACCCATAATTTTCAATATGGGCAGCACCCGGAGGCAGCTAATGTCGGTCAAGAGGTGTACAGGCGCATCTTTGATACAGGCTATGATGGATGCTGGATGGGATGCACGGTGGCCTGCTCTCATGGTGTCAAGGACTTTGTTCCATTGACGGGACCCTACAGGGGAGAAAAAGTTTTTGTGGACGGTCCCGAATATGAAACCATTGCCGGCTGTGGTTCAAATCTGGGTATCTTTGACCCCCATACCGTTATTGAGATGAATTTCTACTGTGATGCTTATGGCCTTGACACTATTTCTGTGGGAACAAGTATTGCATTTGCGATGGAATGCTTTTCAATGAATCTGATTAACAAAACCCATACCGGCGGAATAAACCTTTCCTTTGGAAATCGGGCGGCTGCACTGGAGATCGTTCACCAAATGGCTCAAGGCGATGGTTTTGGCCATATCGTGGGCCGAGGGGTTCGAGAAATGAAATCGATTTTCGCGCAAGATTATAAGGCTGATCTAAATATTATGCAAGATATTGGAATGGAAGCAAAGGGATTGGAGTTTTCCGAATATATGACCAAAGAATCGCTTGCCCAACAGGGGGGATATGGTCTTGCACTCAAGGGGCCACAGCATGATGAAGCCTGGTTGATTTTTCTCGATATGGTGCACAATTTTATGCCTTCCTTTGAGCAAAAAGCAGAGGCGCTTCACTGGTTCCCAATGTTTAGAACATGGTTTGGTTTGTGCGGACTGTGTAAACTTCCTTGGAACGATATCGTCCCTGAAGACAATAAAGAGACCCAAGAGCCGGCAAAGGTTATGAAACACGTAGAATGGTATGCTGAATATTACACTGCAGTCACCGGAAGACATTCGACGCCCGAGGGTCTTATTCGAATGAGCGAAGCGGTTTACAATTTCCAACGTATATTCAATCTCAAAATGGGTTTCGGAACACGCGAGCATGACAATATTCCTTATCGTGCGATGGGACCTGTAAAACCGGTTGAATATGAATCACGATGCGAACGTTATGACAAAGAACTGGTCGAGAAGCATCATGTCGATATCTCAGCCATGAGCACGGAAGATAAAATCAGGACCCTGCGTAAATTTCGTGAGACACTATACGAACAACTCAAGGATGCGGTGTATAAACGACGGGGATGGACCTCTAATGGAATTCCGACCATTGACACCGTGACGCGCCTGGGTATCGATTTTCCTGAAGTTTTGGAATTGCTAAATGCGAATTTGGGTGATGATCAGGGTTAACGGAGAACGACAGTCCTGGTATGAAGGAATGACCATTAAAGATCTGCTTGAGGATCTTGAAGATTCGCATCACTATGCGGTGATACGCATTAACGATAGACATGTCTCCAGACCTTATTTTGAAAAAACGCTGATTCCCGATAATTCAGAGGTGTTTCTCATTTCCCTGATTGCAGGAGGCTGATCTTTTTTCTGTAATTTCAGTGCCTTTGATAACAATAAATTTTAAACAGCACGGGGTCTTAGTGTCACTAAGGCCGGACTGCCTCGCTTTTCGAAGATACCGTATTCAGTGAGGATTCTGTCCGACTCAGATGGTTTAAGGGCTATAATGTTCACTCAAACCGTTTCATTTCCAGCCGCCTTTGTTGCTGGGCTTTTATCTTTTTTTTCCCCTTGTGTGTTGCCTTTGATACCCGCATACTTCACCTTTATCACGGGCTTTTCGATAGAGGAGTTGACTAAAGAATATAATTCAGAAATTAGGAAAAAAGTATTTTTTTCAACTTTTTTGTTTGTTCTGGGGTTTTCCCTGGTTTTTATTTTGATGGGCGCTTCAGCTTCCTATCTCGGCAGTTTGATGTATGCGTATAAAAAATTAATAAGGATCATCGGTGGTATTTTAATTATCATTTTGGGAATTCATTTAACCGGCTTAATCCGTATACCCGGGCTTGATTTTGAAAAACGGATTACTCTGGAAAAGAAGCCGTTACATTTTATAGGGACACTGATCATCGGGATGGCCTTTGGTGCCGGTTGGAGCCCGTGTATAGGGCCTTTACTCGGCTCAATCCTAATTATTGCCGGCAGCCAGGAAACCGTGTGGCAGGGAGTTCTGCTTCTTGGCATCTATTCAGCCGGACTGGCCACACCTTTTATTATTATTTCTATTTTTATCAATTTCCTATTGATTTTTATTAAAAAGGCTTCAAAAGTTTTAAAATATGTCAATGTGGTGGCCGGTGTGGTTTTGATTGTTGTGGGGCTGATTCTTTTAAGCAATAAGCTATATGTGCTTAGCGGGTAAACCACTGATAGAAACTCCCGGTCAATCTTCCTCTTATTCAAAATATCTTGCCATTTAAGAAGGTATTAGCTATTAAATATTTTTATTATCCCTTATAGTTACTTGTAAAAATTCTGTTTTTTAAATTTAAATTGCCCGCTATTTGTTGGAGCGAAGCTGAAATTTCAACTCTAACAACAAAGTAGATATGATAACATTTATGAATCGAAAATCACTAGTCTTGCTTTTTGGTCTCATCTTTTGTGTTCAGAATTTGGCATTTGCCCAAAATGCAACGTTAACAAATATCATTGTTACAAACACACGGGATGATCTTCTGGTTTATCTTAATGTTGAGGGTGCTTTTACAGAAAAGATGAAGAAGGCGATTTTAAGTGGTGTTTCCACGACCTTTTCATATTATTTAAGCTTTTATAGGGTTCGCAATATATGGTTTGACGATAATATAGAGGATATAAAAGTTACAAATACGATAAAATACAATAATCTGAAAGAAGAGTATATTGTAGAGCGCTCTTGGGAAAAAAGCGGGCCACAGGTGACAAAATCTTTCGATGAGGCCCAAAAACTGATGAGCGAAATTGACAGCTTAAAAATTATCCCGCTGAAACAACTAGAAAAAGGTGCGCATTATCAATTAAGAGCTAAGGCTGAACTTAGCAAAGTCACCCTTCCTTTTTATCTGCATTATGTCTTATTTTTTGTTTCTCTTTGGGATTTTGAAACCGATTGGTATACTGTAGACTTCATTTATTAAAACAAATAGTTATAATGAACAGTAAAAGAAGAAAAAAGACAGCATCTTTTATTTCAGAAGAAGAGATAAATAGACGAAAGCGGGAAGTCATTATTAGCATTATCATCATTGCTGTGGTTGCCCTACTGACGTTTGTTGAAAACAGAATTATTCATTTCGGCGCCGATATCCCCGTTTCCAATACCATCCTGATGTTTATATTGATAAACATCAATTTATTATTACTTCTCTTGTTAATATTTCTTGTTTTCAGAAACCTGGTAAAGCTGCTTTATGATAGAAAACGAAAAGTCATGGGGACCAAACTGCGAACGAGACTTGTCGTCGCTTTCATAGCCCTTTCACTTTTACCAACCATTGTACTTTTTTTCTTTTCCATCAACTTTATCACAACGAGCATTGAGTTTTGGTTTAACGTTCCAGTTGAACAGGCGCTTGAGAATTCATTAGAGGTCGGGCGGAGTTTATATTGGCATACCGAAGAAAGAAGCCGTTTTTTTATGGAAAGGATCTCGTACCAGATAACAACAAAAAAACTTTTAGATACGAACAACAGAAAAGCACTTTTCCGTTATGTACAGGTGGTCCAGCGTGAGTTTGATTTTAATGCCATAGAAATTTATGCAGACAATGCAACACGTATTACATTTGCCCTCGCTNNGGTGTCAGGACTGTTTCTGAAAAAATTCCCTCCGGTGAACTTATCAGGACCATCGGAACGATTCCTTTTGGCTCAATGCCCAGCAATGCCCAAGCCTTTATTGTGATAGCCAGGCTGATGCCTCCGGATCTTGCCAAAAAAATGTCTTCAATTTCAAGAGGCTTTGAAGAGTATCAGCAGATAAAACTTCTTAAAAAACCGATCCAGGTGACCTACTATATCACTTTATCAATTGTCGCCTTATTGGTGGTGTTTTGTTCAGTATGGTTTGGCTTCTACCTGGCCAAAACGATTTCCATACCCATCAGGGTGCTTGCTGAAGGAATCCTTAGAGTCAAAGAAGGAGATTTAAGCGTCAATATCGCTATGGTGGCTGATGATGAAATTGGAACTCTTGTCGATTCATTCAATAAAATGACAAGGGATTTGCGTATTGGAAGGGATCAACTTGAGCTTTCTGCCCGCTTGCTTCGAGAACAGAATATCGAGATAGAAAAAAGAAGACAATACATGGAAATTGTTTTGAAGAATGTGTCTGCCGGTGTCATCACACTCGATGCCGGCGGATTCATTACCACCATGAACAAATCGGCTGAAAAGATGCTGAATCTTAAATCAGAACATATCCTTAATAAAAGCTATAAAAAACTTCTCGATGGACAACTTTTAGAACTCGCCGAAGACGTCATGGAAAATCTTAAATCATCACGAAATGATGCCGTAGAATTGCCGTTAAAGCTGGCCATAGATGGAAGACCGATGAGTTTTATCATGCATGTAAATGCTCTGAAAGACGATTCAGGTCAGCATATGGGCATGGTTATGGTCTTTGATGATTTGACCGAACTCGAGAAGGCTCAGCGTATGGCTGCCTGGCGTGAAGTTGCCCGGCGAATTGCGCATGAAGTCAAAAATCCATTAACCCCTATTGGGCTTTCGGCTCAGCGCCTTAAACGAAAATATTCTGATCACATCAAAGAATCTGTTTTTGATGAGTGTACCCAAACCATCACCGATCACGTGGAGCTAATTCGAAATCTTGTGGACGAGTTTTCTTCCTTTGCAAGATTCCCCACCGCAAATCCGAAACCCGATAATCTGCCGCCCATAATTGAAGAAACCCTGGCACTGTATAAGGAAGGACATCCTCGAATTAATTTTGAGTTTAATGCTTCAGATGATATTCCTGTTCTTAATTTAGATCGGCAGCAGATAAAGCAAGCGATGATTAATCTTGTGGATAATNNGGTTCCATAAGGAATGAGGGCAGTATTGTGATATCTCTGGCCCATGATCCAATTCTTAAGATCGTACGAATTGAGATTGCCGATAATGGGGTAGGCATTTCCGATGAAGGAAAGACGCGTCTTTTTGAACCCTATTTTTCGACAAAAAAGACCGGTATGGGTTTAGGGCTTACCATTGTAAGCACCATTATCGCTGATCATAATGGTATGATACGCGTTCAGGACAACAAGCCTAAGGGCGCTAAATTTGTTATCGAACTGCCGGTTTAGATAAAGAACACATTATAAAAATATTAAATCGACTTTAATTCGTTTCGGATAAAAAAGGAGTTTAAACATGTATCCTTCCATTTTAATTGTAGATGATGAACCTTCCATACTTCAGTCTTTAAGCGGACTTCTTTCAGATGAAGGTTTTGAGATCATAACTGCCGCCAATGGATATGAGGCATTAAAAATCGTTGATACCGAATCA